>JAAVYC010000116.1 GCA_022790905.1 Lachnospiraceae bacterium
CTCACACCTCCCAATCTCGTGGTAAAACAATGTTTTATCCAGGGAATTTTCTCTAACATATGATATTTCAACAGTGGAATACACTCACTTGTATCTAAAAACAAGATCTCTTTTTCATTTTTTTTCACAAAATCTTCCATCTTCCCTTTTCACCCTATATACATAAAAGCATTTTGAATCATACTAATATACTCGTCTAATATAGCGACCACGTCAAACCGACAGGACACATCCAATGTCCCATATTCTCTCATCAGATAATACGCGGCTACTTTAGACAGAATCTTTTGTTTTTTATATCCGACCGCTTGCGCCGGATCTCCAACGCCGCAATCTTTTCGATATTTTACTTCCACAAAGACGAGCGATTCCCCCTCTTTTGCTACAATATCAATCTCACCGATGGGACACCTATAATTCATCGTGATAATCTCATACCCCTGTCCTGTCAGATATTTCGCTGCCTTTTTTTCATAACACGTACCCGTTGCTCTTCTATTCATCTCACAACTTATCCATTTTTGACTTGAGTCGATCCATCTTATCCACAAATACCAAAATCTCCGCCACAACCTCATACAATTCCGGCGGAATCATATCTCCAATCTCTAACTTAGACAACGTATCTGCAAGTTTGCTGTCTTTGTAAAACGGAACATCTTCTTTTTTCGCCTGCTCTATGATTTTTTCTGCAATCAAACCTTTTCCCGTCGCGAGAATCTTTGGCGCTTCCTCTCCCGGTTCATAGGCAATGGCTACCGCTGTCTTTACTTTTTCTTTCTCCTTTTCTCTTTCCTTCATCATGCCCTCGCATCAAAAGAGTACCGATAGACTTTTCCGGTATTCGGTAGATCTCTTTTCAAAAAATCATCGACAAAGTCGACTTCTCTCTTCTCATTTCCCACTTCAATCTTACAGTGATATCCCTTTTTTTCCAACTGCTCTGCCAATTCCTCGGCATGCTTTAAAATCAGAGCATAGGAAACATCGTCTTCCATATAAAAATTTGTCTTTACTTCCGTCCCTTTCATTTTAACTGAGACGTCCGTGGAACCCAGATGATCCAGATCTAAGTGTAAAAATGCACTCAATTCTCCGTTGGGATCTCTGATATTCTTTTTATTCGTATAGACAAAAAGCTCACTGTTGACATTTTGTCCATTCATTTTCAGAGGAATCTGAACAAAATTATAGATTTGATTGATCTCATTCATAAATTCTATATTGCCGCGAACCGTCGTAACCGCCCGCTGTAATCCACCCTGTTCCATCCCACTCTGCTTTGCGAACTGCTCTAAGCGGTTCATCTGATCCTGCAGCCTGTCATAGAGCTTTTCCACACTCTTCGCTTCCACCTGTCTGGGATTTAAAGTCCACTGACGTTCCACTGCATCTCTTAATAAGGTCTTGTATTCTTTTCCGGAAAAAAGTTTTTCTAAAGCATTCTTTTCAAGAGGCGTTCCATTTTTTAACAACTCCTGTAAATTCTTTAAAAACTCTTCGGAGGTCAATTTTGTATTCAGCTTTCCGCCGTCGTCCAATAAAATTCCATTCTTCTCAAACCCAAGTCCGGCAAGCTGTTTTTCTAGAGCCGCCAGTCCTCCCTTTCCCAAAAGATTTGACAATTGACTAGAGGACGACGCATTTTCTTTCACCGCATTTTGGACCTGTTGCGCCGCATCGTCTGTACTTTTTTGACTCTCCCCTACCCCTTCCGGAGTCGCTGCCTTTGCGATTACTTTTCCATCTTCCGTGACATTCACCGCACTCTCTGTATTAGAAGTATTTGCGGAATCTTGTAAGAGAATCTCTATGACGCGAGAATGATTTTCTACGATCTGTTGCGCTGTATTTCCCTCTTGTACAAGGCTTCCCGGAATCTGCTCTAAGACTTCTTGCAATTCCCCAAAGATTGCGGAGGCATCCGCCTTATAATTGGCAAACTGCTGCAAATTTGCTTCCGTTACTGGTATCCCAAGTTTATTCATCTGAGCCAATGTGGACGGGTTTGCATCTGGAAACGCCGCAAGCTGTCTCGCCATCTGACTAAGGCTCTGTTTATCGATCGGAAGTTGTTCTTCCATCATGGTTTTTACCATCTCTAAGTGTTCCCCTGTCACTCCAATTCCAGCCTGCATCAGAGCTTTCATCAAAGTTGGGTTATTTCCGAGTCCTCCTAAATATGGTTTGATCGCAATCTGTGCCTGCGTATTTGATTTTACCTCAAAAAACATCGACTGATTCAGGGCAAGTTCCATCTGCCCCTCTATTCTCGCCGCAATACTCTCTCCATTTCCCAACATCAAAAGCACTTGATTCCCGTTCATCTCTTTGATCGTGCCCTCGAATATATTTCCCGCATTCAAAGAGGAGAGGGAACCTGTCAAGGGTTGTGTTCCGGTTTTTGCAGTCTGCTCCTGCGCGACAACCGGAATATTCTGATCATATTTTCCCAGCATATTTAAAATCTGCATAATAATCCAATCCCTCCTCTTTTCTCTATCTCCTGCCATATCGGTGCGCAAAGCGCCGTCTAAATCAAATCTTTTGCAGCATAATGACCTGACCATCAATCTTTCAAAATAAAATTCCTGATAAACGTCTCTCTGTGTATTGGAGACGGTCCATACTTTTTAATCGCCTCGATATGTCTCTTCGCCCCATAACCTTTATGGGAAGCAAATCCATATTCCGGCATCACCTTATCATAATCTACCATCAGCCTATCCCTCGTCACCTTTGCAACGATACTCGCAGCCCCAATGGAAATACTTTTCGCATCTCCTTTTATAATCGGAACCTGCGGAATCGTCACTTCGGGAATGGTTACGGCATCGTTTAATAATATATCGGGCAAAACTTCCAGTTTCCTTATAGCTTCCCGCATCGCCTCATAAGTCGCCTGCAAAATATTAATCTCATCAATTCTCTGCGGCCCTATGATGCCAACGCCGACTGCAATTGCTTTCTCCATAATCTCTTTATAGAGCTCTTCTCTTTTTTGGGGAGAGAGTTTCTTAGAATCATTGATGTATAACATATCGCATTCCTGCGGCAAAATTACGGCTCCTGCCACGACAGGACCCGCAAGAGGTCCTCTTCCAGCCTCGTCAATCCCGCAAATGTATCCCCGATCCGCATACTTTTTTTCATAGATTTTCAATCTCTCAATGCGCGCCCGCTCTTCTTCCAGCTTACCAAGACGTCTCTTTGCCTGTTCCACAAGAAGACGCACACCATTCCTGCTATCCGCTTCGTACCTCTCCACAAAAAGAGGCAGCACGTCTTCCCTTGCTGCCTTAAGTTCCTCTTTCACCTCTCCAATTGTCTTTTGTCTCTCCAATTCCTGCCTCCTATTGATGCTTAATAAATCCAAAGCTGTCAAATGGATAAATGCGAAGCCAGGCTCTTCCGATCATATCTTCTCTGTGAATGATCCCTACACTCGGATCTCTGCTGTCGGAACTGTTGTTTCGGTTATCTCCGAGCACAAAATACTCCCCTTTTCCCAGCTTGATCTCGTCCCTTGCAATCCCCGGATCTTTGATCGTCTCTTTTCCGTAGGATTCCTCTATCAATTCTCCATTGACATAAATATTTCCCGCATCGTCGATTCTGACTTTTTCCCCCGGCAACCCGATAATACGTTTGATGTAATAGGTCTTATCCTCATACTGATAAGGAAAAATAATAATATCATAGCGCTCTGGATCGTGAAACCGATAAGAGATCTTATCGACAATCAAATTATCCCCGTCACTCAACGTATTCTCCATAGAGTGTCCGCTGACTTCTGTTCTCTGTCCCACAAAACGGATCACTAATAACATCGCCACAATGACAACCGCAAAATAGATAATAAAACTCAAAATTTCTTTTCCAGTACTTCTCTCTTCTTTTTCTGACATATTCAATAAACCTTTCTTTTCTCTATCTATTCTATGCCACTGTTACTGGAAATTCAAGAGTAATTTCCCCCAATTTTCCACTACGAAACTCTTCCATCAAAAGATTTGCCGCTTTTGTGTAATCCAATTCATTTCCCTTCTGAATGCAATTTCTGCGAATTGCAATCTGTCGGATGATCTCCATCACATCTTGTTCTTCTTCTATCTCATAACGGGCATGTAACACTCCCGGATAATGTTCTTTTAAAATTTTTATCAATTCCAATACCAATTCGTCGATATTTAAAATCTCGTCCTTGATTGCCCCAATCAATGCAAGCTTTAATCCGACAGACTGATCCTCAAACTTGGGCCATAAGATTCCCGGCGTGTCCAAAAGCTCCACATTTTTATTCAGGCGTATCCACTGCTTTCCCTTTGTCACTCCCGGTTTATTTCCCGTCTTCGCACAGGCACGTCCCGCAAACGTATTGATAAATGTTGATTTCCCCACATTCGGAATCCCAACCACCATCGCACGGACCGGACGATTTTTTATCCCGCGCTTTCTGTCTCTTTCTGTCTTCTCTTTACAGGCTTTGGCAATCACTGTTGAGACCGTTTTCATGCAGCCTTTATTTCTCGAATCCAGTTTTACTGCAAAATAGCCTTTGTTCCTAAAAAATTCCATCCATGCTTCACTGGCCTTTTCATCGGCAAGATCCGATTTATTCAAAAGGATCAGCCTTGCCTTGTTCTTTCCTAACTCATCAATATCGGGATTTCTGCTGCTTGCAGGAATTCTCGCATCGACTAACTCTATCACTAAATCAATTAATTTTATATCTTCTTGCATCTGACGTTTTGCCTTCGTCATATGACCTGGATACCACTGAAATTGCATATTTTTCCTCTATTCCAACTCAAATACTTTTAAGACCTGAATTCTATTCTATAAATCCAAAATTTTTCAACGGGGATGTAATAAACCAAGCTTTTCCCACAATATGTTCCTTTTTTACATTTCCGATATTTGCATAGCGGCTATCTTCGCTGTTATTTCGGTTATCTCCGAGCACAAAATATTCATCTTCTCCAACCTCAACCTCTTCCTCTGCTAACTCAGGATGTTCTATTTTCGCCGGATCAATCACCTCTTCAAATTTTTCACCGTTGACATAGACCACCCCTTCTTTGATCTGTACCACATCTCCTGGCACACCGATCACTCGTTTTACATATGGATACGATTTTTTATTGCCATTTGGCAAAAATACTACAATGTCGTTTTCTTTTGGCGGCGTCAGTTTATAGACAAACCGATTGACCAACAACGAATCCCCTTCCGCTAAAGTCCCAAGCATAGATTGTCCCACCACATCTGTGCGATATCCAAAAAAGTACATCAGCACCAGTGCAAATAATATGACAATGGCAATCTCACCGGACCATGTAAAAACCTCCTTTGCCAATGTCCTATTTACTTTTCTCCTGCGCCTTGAAAAATCTAGTCCACTTCTTCTTCGCAGACTC
>JAAVYC010000117.1 GCA_022790905.1 Lachnospiraceae bacterium
GGACATCCCACGTCATCCGGTAAAATCAGTTTACATCATGAAAAGGAGGGCTGATCATGGATATGGATAAATTCCTGTTGGCGCTTCCGCAGTTTCTGATCCTGCTTCCCGGCGCGGCGTCCTGTTATCTGCCGACCAAAAACCAAATGAAATATTCTCCGGCAAAGACCGCCGCTTTTTGCATGGCGGCAATTCTGCCCAACTCCGTTGTCGCCGCCTTACTCTGCGCGCTCTTTTCCATGAATGTGAATACGATCCTGCTTCTATCCCTTGTACTCTTCTTTTTTCTGTACCGCCGCACGGTTGACCTGGAACTATCCTGTTCTCTCGCCGTCTATGTGGGCGTTTGCGCCGTGGAAACTTTTCCTGTACAGCTCGGCTATGTCTTTGACGCATGGCTTCACCCATCATCGGGCGCGGAGAACTTTTCCCCGGAAGCAGCCCTTTTTCGGCTTGGGGTCTCCGCACTGATGCTTATAGCCTTCGCCTATCCTGCCGTACACTATTTCCAGCGGGTGATAGACATCCCCGGTTTTTCAAAGATATGGTATTTTACAGTGACGCTGTCCTCCATATTCCTTATCCTCAATGTGCTTGCCATACCGCAGTCTTACAGTATCTTTCACACAGGACGGATGCTGTGGATCTTTCCCATATTCGAATCCGGAATGTTTGCGATGCTTGTGGCTGTCTATATACTTTTTTATCAGGGCAGCGTCATCCTACTAAAACACGCAGAGCTTCAGGAACGCACAAGACTCTTCGATATGCAGTCGCACCAGTACCGCGCCCTGCAGGAGCATATGCGTCAGACCGCAAGGCTGCGCCACGATTTCCGCCATTCCGTTCGCCTGCTCGCTTCTCTTGCAAAAAAAGGCGACGTCGACAGTATCCAAGCCTATCTTACGGAATATGAAACCAACCTTATGGAGCGCGCGCCGGCGAATTATTGCGCCAATGCCGCTCTAAACGCTCTGTTCGGCTACTACTGCGAGATGGCAGTTTCCGCAAAAATCCGCACGGACTGGCATATTGAGCTGCCAGAACCGCTCCCCTTTTCCGAGATTGACATGGCGGTGTTATTCGGAAATCTTATGGAAAACGCTATCGCAGGATGCCAGACTGCCCCGGAGGAAACACGGTATTTCTGCCTTACCACAGAAATCTGCCATGAAAACACGCTGTACATTGTCTCTACCAACAGCTTTGATGGAAAAGTCCGAAAACGGAAAGGCGGCTACCGCTCTACAAAACATAATGGAAATGGAATTGGACTTTCTGCCATTGCCGTAGCAGCAGAAAAATATGGAGGCCTGACAAAGGTTTCCAACAGCGATACAGAATTTTTTGTGGACGTGACGCTAAAGATGTAAAATATGAAAAGTAAACGCCTTATCTTTTACCTGCAAAAGTCTGTAAAATTCACAAGGGCTTCCGCGCACATAAAATGTAGCGAAAGCCCTCGTTTTCAACTCAAAGACTCCGCTGTAAAAGCGGCGACTTTTTAGAAAACAAAAAACCGACTCCAACCAAATCCGCCAAAAACCACCCGATCGGAATAGAAACCCAGATTCCTTTTACACCAATCTCAGGGATCGCAGACAACACATATGCCAAAACCACTCGCGTTCCCAGCGAGACAATCGTCAGCAATACCGACATCCCGGGTCTCTCCACTGCCCTGTAAAATCCATAGAGCAAAAACAGGATACCGATTCCCAGATAACAGGCTCCCTCAATGTGCAGATATTCCACACCGACCGAAATAATGTCCGTCTTGCCCGGTTCAATAAAAAATGAGAGCAGCTGTCTTGCAAAAATATAAATCACTGCGCTTGAGATCATGCAAAAGAGAAAGTCCAGTCCCACCGCCGCCTTGATTCCCTTTCGAATCCTCTCCTTATTGTTCGCTCCAAAATTCTGCGCAACATAAGTTGAAAATGCATTTCCAAAATCCTGTACCGGAGAATAGGCCAGCGAATCAATCTTCACTGCTGCCGCAAACGCCGCCATGACAATCGTACCGAAACTATTCACCAATCCCTGCACTAACAAAATTCCAAAATTCATCACAGATTGCTGCACACAGGTCAGAATCGACAGATTTGCAATCTCCTTTAAAATCTGCTTATCCCACTTCATATCCTCTCTTGTGACTCTGAGCTCCGGACACTTTTTCCAGTAATAATAGAGAATCCCTATTCCCGCTATGTACTGAGAGATTGTCGTCGCAAACGCCGCCCCTTTGACTCCCCATTGAAATCCCAAGACAAACAGCAGGTCCAGTCCAATATTTATAATGGATGCCGCTCCTAAAAACAAAAGCGGGATTATGGAATTCCCCACTGCTCTGAGCAAATTTGCAAAATAATTATATAAAAATGTCACTATAATCCCTGGAAAAACCCATCGCAGATAATCTTTTATGATAAGGACAATCTCGTCTGGAATCCGCATGAACCAGACGATACCGTCTAGTGCCAGATAAACGATCACATTTAATACCAGCGCGAAAATCCCGATAGACAAAAATGAGACGAAAAAAGATTGTTTTAATCTCGCCCGGTCTCTTCGCCCGAACTGAATCGAAAAAAAGGCACTGCTTCCCATACAGAGCCCTATAATCATAGATGTCAAAAAAATCATCAACGTATAGGCAGATCCCACGGCAGCCAACGCTTTCTCTCCCAAAAAACGTCCCACGATCAAGGTATCCGCTATATTATAACACTGCTGTAATATATTTCCTATCATCAAGGGCAGAGCAAACTTCACCATATTTTTTGTGATACTGCCCTTTGTCAAATCATATGCCATTTCTCTTATTCATCGCCTAGCTGATGGATATAGATACAATTTGGAGTTTCTACCCCCACCGGTCTCGCATCCATCAGACAATATTTCTCCTCATAGTTAATTTTAAACGTCCGAATCTCATCTGAATCGTGGTTCAAGCTCGCAAAATGCTGTCCGTCCGGAAATACAGCAAGTGCTTTTGGATAATCTCCACTGATTCTTGTCTCCATAATCTGTGTCAAACATCCCGTTTCCTGATCAATTTCATAAATTACAACATTGTTAATTCCCACATTGGAGACAAAAAGATATTTCCCGTCTAAAGAACGTTCCATCCCCGAAGCGCTGCTAGAATCCCCCTCTGTGCGCTCAGCTGTCACCACACTCTGCACCCATTCAAACACCGGCTGATCTTCTTCCACATAATACCGATAGACTTCCACGGTATTTTTTAATTGACAGAGCACATAAGCAAATCTTTTATCCTTACTAAAACGAATCATACGAGGTCCCGAATTCAATTCACATCGCAAATTATCCGCTAATTTAATCCTCCCCCGTTCATAATCAATACGATAGATCTTTACATGATCCAATCCGCTGTCCACCGCACATAAAAATTTCTGATCCGGCGTCACTTTTACACATTCCACATGAGGTCTCGAGGCCCTCTCTGCGATTCCTCTTCCGAGTCCTTTGTGAAAAATTCCATCTGCAACATCCACAATACTTCCATCTTCCGACAGACGCATCATACTCACTCTTCCATCGTGATAGCCACCCACAAAAAGATATCTGTCCTCTTTATCCAATTCCACATAGCAGCCTCTCATACCGCCAATCCATTTCTTATTGATCGATTTTAAATCTCCATCCGGCAAAATAGAAAAGGCCTCTACGCCCTCATCCGCGATAGAATAGAGATATTTCCCGCTATTCGATACGATTAAATCCGACGGATTATTGATCGGTATCACTTTGCGCTCTGTCAGCGCGCCTTTTTCCGGCTCTACATCATAAATATGGATTCCGACACTGTTCTCATGCGTATAGGTTCCCACATATGCAACATACGCTCCTGTCATGACTATCCCTCCTCTTTTCTTCTCAAAATATCATATTGCTCTAACTTCTCGCCCAAATCGATATACAATATCTGTTTCGGATGCGGTGCAGATTCCATCTCGTTTCCCTCTTCATCCAAAATCCGCCTCACATTCACCCTGAGATTCTCTCCATTTGGTTTCATAACCTCTATCTTTTCTCCCACCGAGAATTTATTTCTCTGTTCGATGCGATAAAGCCCATCCTCATTTTCTTCTCCGACAATTCCTAGATACGTATACTCTTTTAAATACGTATTGTGATCGTAAATCTGTGTATTTTCATCCGGTTTCCCAAAAAAAAATCCTGTCGTAAATTGTCTGTAAGTACAGTTCGAAATCTGGCTTTGGTACCATTCCATATTTTTTTGATACAACTCTGGAGATACTACATAATCGTCAATTGCCCTGCGATATGTCCTCGCCACAGTTGCCACATAGAGCGCCGTTTTCATTCTGCCCTCTATCTTAAAACTGTCTATCCCAGCTTCCATCAGTTCCGGAATATGCTCGATCATACACAAATCCTTGGAATTAAAAATATAGGTTCCCCTCTCA
>JAAVYC010000118.1 GCA_022790905.1 Lachnospiraceae bacterium
CGTATCTAGCTTGGAAGGCTAGTGTTCTACCATTGAACTACACCCGCACAGTCGGGGTGACAGGATTCGAACCTGCGGCCTCCTGGTCCCAAACCAGGCGCTCTAGCCAAGCTGAGCCACACCCCGCGTCTTATTTCTATTCAACTCGTCCACTCGTGACGCAAGACATATTATATTATAAGAAATTCAAAATGTCAACTATCTTTTCACATTTTTTTCATATTCTTCCATAATTATAAATAATGAATCGTAAAATGGACCTCTCCTTCCCTGTCAATCTCCATCATGACAAAAGACGGCTTTCTTTCCGGCTGCCGCGGATAGGCAATACTCCCCGGATTAATTAATGTGACCCCCTTATCATATTCAATCAATGGCCTGTGCGTATGCCCAAACATCGCGATATCCATTCCGCGCCCATAGGCCTCTTTTCGCAAATTCTCCAACCCCGCATTGACACAGTAATAATGTCCATGCGTGATCAAAGCTTTATACTTCCCAATTTTAATCTCCTTTTCTTTTTCCAGCATAGAAAAAAAATCATTATTTCCGGAGACAATTTCCATGGGACATTCCGTCATCTCCGCAATATAATCTTCACGTCCTTCCGCATCCCCCAAATGAATCAGCAAATCTATTTTCCCCATTTTTCTCAACGCCATTCTCAGATTCTCATGACGCCTGTGAGTATCGCTCACAATCATTACCCTCATATCTTCTCCATTCTTAATTTAAAAACCAATACGCTTCAATTCCTCTTTTATCGCCCGCAATGCATTTCCTCTGTGACTGATCTCATTCTTTTTTTCTCTGGATAATTGCGCCGTAGAACACCCATATTCTTCCACATAAAAAATCGGGTCATATCCAAATCCGTTCTCTCCGGCTGCCTTTTCCCCTATATACCCCTCGATTGTCCCGCGAACAGTCAATACCTCCTTATTTGGCAAAACTGCTGCTACTGCGCAGACAAATCTCGCTGTTCTTTTCGCTTTCTCCACACCGTCAAGTCTTCTTAAAAGTTCTGCACATTTCACTTCATAGGACGTATCCTCTCCCATATATCTCGCCGAATAGATCCCCGGTTCCTTATTCAAATAATCTATTTCCAGACCGGAATCATCCGCTAGCACGATATCGTCTGTATATTGTGCGATTGCTTTTGCCTTAATCGCGGCATTTTCCTCAAAAGTTTTTCCATCCTCCACAATATCTATCTCAATTCCTGCTTCTTTCATAGATAAAATCTCTACTTCCATATCCTGCATAATTTCCCGGATCTCTCTCATTTTATTTGCATTCCCCGTTGCAAAAACAATTCTCTTTTTCATAATACCTCCTCTAGTATCCCTCATCAAACGCGCGCAAAATTGCATAATAAATACCTTTTGCCACTTTTTTTTGATATTCTTTTGAGTTTAATTTTTCCAGCTCCTGTGAATTTGTCATAAATCCTACTTCAATCAGTGCCACCGGAACTTTACTATCTCTTATAATAAAAATATTATTTCCTTTCACCAAGCCCTTTTTTTCACTTCCGCAGGCGGCTGACACTTCCTCTAGACAGATCTCCGCAAAATCTTTTGATTCCCGATCCTCTTTTTCCTCGTCGTACATCACCTGTGTTCCCTGGATCTTTGCATGTTTGGCCCCTGTCATAGAGTTGTTGTGAATACTGATAAACAGATCTGCCTCCGCTCTATTCGCAAGCTCAACTCTCTGCGCAAGAGAAGGATTACTGTCATCTAATCTCGTATAATATACGCCAATTTTCCCATTTTTTTCTAAAATCTTTTTTAATTCTTTTACAATATTGAGGTCAATATCTTTTTCATAGATGCCCTGTTGGGTTGCCCCCGGCATACCGCCCCCATGTCCGGCATCGATTACGACTATTTTATCATAAATCTCGTGGGGTGAGGTGAAATCCAGATAAAGATATTTCCCCGAACACGTCTTATCCGCCTCTAGTACTTTGTCTAACACAATATCAATGACAGCCTCTTTCCCAGCATAATCTGTCATCACATCGCTAATATTCCTACTGCTCCCCACAAGCGGCGTCCCACGTAAAAATTCCGGTTTTTCCGTCGGGATAATCAATTCTACTGTCCTTGTCAGATAATTCTGTTTTACCTCCACTTCCTTTGCATCACAGTCTTCCGGAAGTTCTAAGCGCAGCTGCTGTGGAAAATTGATTTTCGTCTCATCTGTATTAATCGCACTGAGACCAACTCTCTCGCCACCTGCAAGCAATAACTCTTTAAATTCCTCCACACCAAACTCCAGGGAAATACCATGGAACTTTGGCAAATAAAAAAACGCTACACCAGCAATAATTGCAAGGATAATACAAAAGCACGCAGAGATCTTTAGTACTCTTTCCTGCATAATTTCCTCCTATTGTCCCGTATACGCTTTGATACAGAGATTGCATTCCTGTTTTTTCTCCACATTTTCCCATTCTCTTCCATCCACACTGATATAGCCCTCTCCGTCCGATAAGTCCACATTCGCAGTATTCACATCTGCCCGGTATTCGATCGCCATTGGATGCACTGCATTCTTTGTACTCAAATAGATCACGACAGCAAACTTCTCATTTGCTTTTACCGCAATCTCTTTTTCAAAAGGAATCGTATAATAGCCGGCGTTATCCAATTTTCCTTCTGCCACTAATTCTTTTTTTTCAAGCGATTCCACCCCCTGAAAATCTTTTACAGCATAAATACGATAGGATGTATCTTTTCCAGTTGCATAGAAACCAGCCGCTTGAAGCTTTTCATTTTGTTTCGCCTTAAAAATATTGGCACCATAGATTGCCTCTCCATTGTATCCAAGCTGTCCAACCCAGCCGCATAAATCCGACTGATAAATGCGCTCATAATTATCTGGACTCTCCACTCCTGTATACACAACATTGTGTACACCGATGTTTGTATCGTGATAGGAAATATAAAAGACTCCCTCATCTCCGAATCCGCCTCCCCAGCTATTTTGACAGATGAAAGCTCCGTCTCCTTCCAATTTCATCGGAAAATTTTCTCTGGAGTAGTGGTCATCCCATCCAATAATCATGACATCGTGATTCGGTCTCTCTGTTCCGATATAGCAGTAGGAATTTTTCTCTTCATTATAGAACGGTGAATGACTCTCAGAACTGCGAAGTGAACTGTAAATGGAGGTCTGAACTCCCCCATATTTAAAAACCGCTTCTTTTATTTTTTCAAAATCTTTTCCTTCGATCACTTGAATTTCTTGTACGTGCTTTACTGGTTCCAATCCATCTGGAGACTCTCTATCACCATACGGATCATCCGCCTCATAGACCGGTCCCTGCCACGCAGTCAAATATGCCATACCCATGGTATATTCACCGCCATCATTCTGTCCTCTGCGAAAACTATTTTTTAGCGTCATATGATCTACAGAAAATTGCAAATGTTCCTCTGGCAAAATAGAAGTCTCTAGTGCACCCACTGCCGCCGATGCCCAGCAAGTACCGAGGCTTCCCTGATTTTTTACCGGCGTTGTACGCCCTTTATCTCTCAGATCATATTTGGCAGGATAAATCGATGTCATACCAGAAATGTCTGTTGCCGTCGCTGTATTATTTTCCGCATTCCAATGATAATCATAGGCAAGAGATTTCGATAATTTAGAGGCTGAAACATAATATTGTTCCTCTTTTTTTACAAGATCTTCCTCTTTTACAGAAAAATCCGCACTCTCCTCATATTTTTCTACGACGAGTCTCTCTTTCTCATAGAGACCCGCACTGCAATTAAAACTGTCGCGTATCAGAGAAACCGGCACCATTACATCCAGGTTTTCGTCCATATAAATGCCCGTATTCCCATTACTGTATACTCGGTTGTCCACAACTAAGGCAAGCGAGCTCTCATTGACACTCTCTGCGATCAACGGATTCCAGATTGCACTCTCAATTTGAGCACCCCGAAATGATTCCACACGTTCATTTCCAGTACCTATCCTATTGAATTTTATAAACATCGTCAGTAACAGTATCACTGTCACACAAATATATCGTTTCGAATAATATTTCAATGTATTTCCTCACTACTTTTTCGTCTTGGAGGCTTCGGTCCCAAAAACTGATAAAAATATGTTTTTAACATTCCGTTATATATCTTTCTATTTTTGTCTGCCTTTCTTCCAATATGTTGCTGTGCCTGCTCATAACTTGTGATTAGAAACATAGACCAGGAATCCAATCCTCTGTAAGTCTCTCCAATCTGTCGATAGAGTTCCGGCAAAGCTTCCTTTTCTTCTAAACGCTCACCATATGGCGGGTTAGATATGATAAAGCCATATTTTTTCGGATGATGCATCTGGCTGAGTTCTCTTTGTTGGAAATGAATCAAATGATCCACTCCCGCCCTCTTTGCATTTTCTCTTGCTGCTTTTACAATCTCTCCATCTATATCATATCCCTGAATATCCACTTTCATGTCTGTATTTACCATTTCATTGGCCTCTTCGATTACATCATACCAGACTCTTTTGGAAATCAAGTTTGTCCACTGTTCAGACAAAAATTCTCGGTTTAATCCCGGCGCTATATTTGCTGCCATCATTGCCGCCTCAATTGGAAACGTTCCGCTTCCACAAAACGGATCCACCAAAATTCGATCCCGATGCCACGGTGTGAGCATAATCAATGCGGCAGCTAAAGTCTCTGTAATTGGCGCTTTACTGGTCATCGTTCGATATCCGCGTCTGTGAAGAGACTCCCCTGTTGTATCTAAGGTCACAGTGACTTCATCCTTCATCAAAAAAATCCGAATCGGATATGCTGCTCCGCTCTCGGAAAACCAGTCGACATGATATTTTTGTTTCAATTTCTCTACTATCGCCTTTTTTACAATAGACTGAATATCCGAAGGTGAAAAAAGCTTACTTTTGATAGAAGTGGCCTTTGTAACCCAAAACTTTCCGTCCTCAGGTATATAGTTCTCCCACGGAAGCGCTTTGATCCCCTCAAACAATTCGTCAAATGTCACCGCACGAAATCGTCCAATCTCTAACAGTACCCGTTCCGCCGTTCTCAAAAAAACATTCGCACGGCAGATTCCTTCCGCATCTGCCTCGAAAGTCACTCTGCCGTCTTCTACTTTTGTGATTTCATATCCCAAATCATAAATTTCTCTTTTACACACTGCCTCTAATCCAAAATGGCAAGGTGCTGTCAATCGATAATTTTCCATCTTTGTTCTCTTTCTAACATACTCTGATAATCTACTAATATACTATCTGTTCATTTTTCCGCTGTCAATCTTTTTTCTTCTCAGATGGTAGAATCCTCAGTCTAAGTTACGCTCTTGAATTGCCCGAATTCCTCCTACAAGAGTACAGACTGAATATCCTTTTTGTAAAAGCTGTTTTGCTGCCATCATACTCAGACTTCCCCTCTCGCAATACAGAACATATGTCTTCTCTCTGTCCAGACGCTTTTCCCATAACTCCATATCATCATATGGGAAATTTTTTGCTCCTGCAATATGATATAATTCATAATCTTCCTTATCTCTGACATCAATAAATAGAACATCCTCACGATTTTGAAAATTCTGTATATCTTTTACGCCAATTGTTCTTATTTCTTCGCGCAACATGTATTGATTTCCCCTCCCTTTATATAGAAAAACAGATTACAAAGATTTCTTTGTAATCTGTTCTTACTTTATACTATTCCGTTTTTCTTAGATTGGTGCAAACAGCTTATCTACAATCACTTGCATCATTAGAAGCATTGGAAGCGTTAGAAGCGTTGGTAGATTTGTTCTGTGCCTTATTACTAGCCTTATTCTTTCCATTGCTTGCGGAATTTGTACTATTCGTACCCTGAGAATTAGATGCATTCGATGCATTTGTTCCTCTGTTTGTGTTTTCAGCATTCTTTGCCATGATTATTTTACCTCCTTTGTCACCTTGCGTTCCATTATGGAGCGCCTACTATAGGGTGCTCATTTTTCATTGCATATATAGTATCTTTAAAATTCGGACATTTATTCACATATGTACATTGTAATTCAAAAAAATTTATATTACAATCTTACTGTAAAAGCATATTTAGCTTTTATAGTTATACCCCTTATTAATTATTTATACTCCCC
>JAAVYC010000119.1 GCA_022790905.1 Lachnospiraceae bacterium
GAGTGATTACCGGAAAGAAACGCGGCAGCTGTACAATATATTGTATTGCCCAGAATGGTCTATATAAAAAGGTAACGGTAAAAGTAAATAAAAAATAGGGAATCACGCAATCGCTTGTTGTGTTTTGGGCTTTTTCCTTGTCTGGCTCTACCCGTATACACCTAAGTTATGGGGGAGATAACAATAGATTATAGAAGTTCAAAATAGTGGCATAATAAGAAGGAATAATATGAAATTTAGTGAAATTTCTTATTGACATAAGTCCTTATATCGAATAAGATTTTTGTTAAGAAAATGTTAATAGGGAATAGGAGGAAGTTATTATGAAAAAGGCAGTAAGTATACTGTTAATACTTGCGATGGCAGTCGGATGTTTTGCCGGATGTGGTTCTAAGGAAGCTAAAAAAGATTCTGATAAATTCTACATAGGTGGAATTGGACCTACAACAGGCGATGCGGCAATTTATGGAAAAGCAGTTATGAACGCAGCTCAGATTGCTGTGGATGAGATTAATGAAGATGGCGGTATCAATGGAAAGAAAATTGAATATAATTTTCAGGATGACCAGGGTGATGCAGAGAAGTCAGTCAATGCTTATAATACATTAAAAGATTGGGGTATGCAGGTTCTTATGGGAACTGTCACGACAACTCCTTGTGTGGCAGTGGTAGATAAGACTGGACAGGATAATATGTTCCAGATCACACCTTCCGCCTCTTCTACGGATGTTATTGCAGGTGATAATGTGTTCCAGGTATGTTTTACAGACCCAGCACAGGGAACGAAATCGGCACAGTATATCGGTGAACACAAACTTGCCTCAAAAGTGGCAATTATTTACAACAGTTCCGATGTATATTCTTCCGGTATTCAAGAGAACTTTGTAAAAGAAGCAAAAAATCAAAAAATTGAAGTGGTAGCTACAGAAGCATTCACAGCAGATTCTAAGACGGATTTCTCCACACAGTTGAAAAAGGCAAAGGATGCGGGAGCAGAGTTGGTCTTCCTTCCAATTTATTATACAGAGGCATCGATCATTCTAACACAGGCAGATCAGATGGAGTATAAACCAAAATTCTTTGGAGGAGACGGCTTAGACGGACTCCTGGCGGTTGAGAATTTTGATAAAAAATTGGCAGAAGGTGTTATGTTATTGACACCGTTTGCAGCAGATGCGGATGATGAGGCGACTCAGAACTTTGTAAAGAAATATAAGGATGAGTGTGGCGAGATACCAAATCAGTTCGCAGCAGATGCATATGATGCGATTTATGCAATTAAAGCAGCTATGGAAAAGGCAGATGTAACACCTGATATGAGCGTATCAGAAATTTCTGATGCAATGAAAGCTGCAATGCCGGATACTACAATTGATGGTTTGACGGGTGCCGGAATGACATGGTCAAAGACCGGTGAGGTAAATAAGGATCCGAAAGCAGTAGTAATTCAGAACGGTGAATATGTAGGAATGTAAATATAATTTACAAAATACAGACCAATGTGGGGGATGCCGGAAGGCAGCCCCCTGTTTTTTCATATAATAAAAAAATAGAGGTGTCAATATGAGTTTTATATCGTATTTGATTAATGGCATCAGTTTGGGCAGTATCTATGCGATTATCGCTTTGGGCTATACAATGGTATATGGCATTGCGAAAATGTTGAATTTTGCTCACGGTGATGTTATTATGATCGGATGTTATGCAGTATTTACAATGATGAGTGGGAGAGGAATTTCTCCATTGCCGAGTGTGATTGTCGCTGCGGTGATCTGTACGCTGTTGGGAGTGACCATTGAAAAAGTGGCTTATAAACCGCTTCGCCGGGCGACGCCATTGGCGGTTTTGATTACGGCAATTGGAGTCAGCTATCTCTTACAGAATTTGGCGCTGTTAATTTTTGGTGCAGACACAAAATCATTTACATCGGTAGTCTCCGTCCCAGCGTTAAAATTGGCAGGAGGAGAATTGGTGATTTCCGGAGTGACTATCATAGCAGTGACCGCCTGTATTATCATTATGGTGGCATTGATGATTTTTATTAAGAAGACGAAAGCAGGACAAGCGATGCTGGCAGTCTCAGAAGATAAAGATGCGGCACAGCTGATGGGAGTCAATGTCAATGGAACTATTTCTTTGACTTTTGCCATTGGATCGGGATTAGCGGCGATTGCCGGTGTGTTGCTATGTTCTGCCTATCCAACGCTTACCCCATATACTGGAGCAATGCCAGGAATCAAAGCCTTTACGGCGGCCGTATTTGGAGGGATCGGTTCTATACCAGGAGCTTTCATTGGGGGAATCGTTCTCGGTGTGATTGAAATCCTCGGCAGAGCATATATTTCTTCGCAGTTGTCAGATGCGATAGTGTTCGCTGTTCTGATCATTGTGTTGCTGGTAAAACCTACGGGTATTTTGGGTAAAGCAATACGTGAGAAAGTGTAGGTGGAGAGCATGATGAATTTAAAAAATATGAAAAAATCTTCGAGGGATGCATTCGTAACCTACGGAATTGTTGTCCTTGTATATGTTTTGATTCAGGCATTGGTTTTGACGGGAACGATGTCAAGCCTTATGCAGGGGCTTTTAGTACCGCTTTGCACGTATTCTATTGTAGCGATCGGGTTAAATCTCTGTGTGGGTTACCTCGGTGAATTAAGTCTTGGACACGCGGGATTTATGTGTGTTGGAGCTTTTTCGAGCGCGTTTTTTACAAAATGTATGGAAGATACGGCCATGAATCCAACGCTCCGGTTTATTCTTGCGCTGATACTCGGAACATTGATGGCGGCTCTTTTCGGATTTTTGATTGGAGTTCCGGTTTTGCGTTTAAGAGGAGATTATCTTGCAATTGTAACTTTGGCCTTTGGAGAGATCATTAAGAATGTCGTAAATGTGCTCTATGTAGGGCGGGATTCTAAAGGATTCCATTTTTCAATGAAAGATACAATGTCTTTGGATATGGAATTAGATGGAAAAATATTGATCAATGGGGCAAAAGGAATTACGGGAATCCCCCATCAATCTACTTTTACAATTGGAATTATATTACTTTTACTCTCTCTAATCGTGATATATAATTTGGTTCATTCTAGAAGCGGCCGCGCAATCATGGCGATTCGTGATAACCGGATTGCAGCGGAGTCCGTGGGAATTAATGTGACAAAATTTAAACTCTTGAGTTTTACAATTTCGGCGGCGATTGCCGGGACAGGCGGGGTTCTCTATGCGTATAATCTTTCCACAGTAACGGCATTGCCAGCGAATTTTGGATACAATATGTCGATTATGATTTTGGTATTTGTGGTACTTGGAGGAATAGGTAATATTCGCGGTTCCATGATCGCGGCAGTTATTCTGACGCTGTTACCAGAGCTATTGAGAGGACTCAGCGATTAC
>JAAVYC010000120.1 GCA_022790905.1 Lachnospiraceae bacterium
ATTCAATATGCACTGTATTATCCAAATAGGAGAACCTTGGGTGGAAAGCGTTTGGATTTTTATGAGATGGGGAATCTGACATTCGAGAGACCGGATATGGAGACTTTTGAAGGGCTTGCTCTTGCAATGTCTGCGATGAGACAGGGTGGAAATATGCCGACGGTGTTCAATGCGGCAAATGAACGGGCAGTTGCAATGTTTCTAGATAAAAAAATCGGATTTTGGGAGATTTTAGAGATCATAAAAAATGCGATGGGAGATGTCCCGTTTATTGAAGAGCCAAATTTAGAGGAAGTTCTGATCACAGAGCAGACCGTTTATGAATATATAGAGAGCAGGTGGAAAGTTTGAAGATCATAATTGCAATTTTAATTTTCAGTATAATTGTCTTGTTCCATGAACTGGGACACTTTTTATTGGCGAAAAAAGCTGGGATCCGTGTCAATGAGTTTTCCATTGGACTAGGTCCTACCGTTGTCGGCTTTACAAAAGGCGAGACAAAATATTCGATCAAATTGCTCCCCTTTGGCGGAGCATGTATGATGGAAGGGGAGGATGAGGCGAGCACTGCAGAGGATTCTTTTCAAAGTAAATCGGTGCTTGCTAGGATTTCCGTAGTGGCGGCCGGCCCTATTTTTAATTTTATTATGGCGTTTTTGGTGGGCGTTATTTTAGTGGCCTGTACCGGTTACGATAAGCCGTATGTTCCCAAATTAGTAGAGGGATATCCGGCAAAAGAGGCGGGATTACAGGAAGGGGATCTGATTAAGAAACTGAATTTTAAAAGGATTCACCTTTACCGTGAAGTCAGTATCTACACGTTCTTTCACAGTGATGAACCGATTGATATCGTCTATGAAAGAGACGGGAAATCTTACGAGACGACCGTGACCCCGCGTTATGATGAGGAGAGCGGACGCTATCTCTTTGGTTTTCAGGGAGTTGGAAAAAAGGAAAAAGGAAATGTGATAAAGACCCTGCAATATGGTGTCTATGAAGTGAAATATTGGATTTATTCCACATTGGAGAGTTTGAAAATGCTTGTCACCGGACGGGTGGGACTCAATGATCTTTCGGGACCAGTCGGGATTGTGAAAGGAGTCAGCGATACCTATGAAGCGGGGGCAAGTGTGGGATGGTTTTCGGTGTTTACGGGAATGCTTAATTGGTTGATTCTTCTCTCGGCAAACCTTGGAGTGATGAATTTGCTTCCGCTTCCTGCACTAGATGGAGGCAGGCTGGTCTTTTTGATTATTGAGGGAATCCGCGGAAAGAAAGTCGATCCTGAAAAAGAAGGGATGTTCCATTTTATCGGGATTTGTCTCTTAATGGCGTTGATGGTACTTGTCATGTTTAACGATATACGCAGGCTCTTTTAGGGGGATACGAATGAGGACGAGAGAGATAAAAATTGGAGACAAAATCATCGGGGGAGAGCAGCCGATTCTGATTCAATCTATGACGAATACAAAGACAGAGGATGTAACAGCAACTGTAGAGCAGATTAAAAGGTTGACTGCTGCGGGCTGTGATATCATTCGTTGTGCCGTGCCGACAATGGAGGCGGCAAAAGCTTTTCGAGAGATCAAAGAGCAGATTTCGATTCCGTTGGTAGCAGATATTCACTTTGACTACCGGCTTGCGATTGCGGCGATAGAGAATGGTGCTGATAAAATCCGTATCAATCCGGGAAATATCGGCGCGAAGGAGAGGATCCGGACCGTGGTGGAAGTGGCAAAAGAGAGAGAGATTCCAATTCGTGTCGGTGTCAACAGTGGTTCTTTAGAAAAGGAATTAGTAGAAAAATATCACGGAGTGACGGCGGAAGGATTGGTGGAGAGTGCATTGGATAAGATCCACATCATTGAGGATTGCGGTTACGAAAATCTAGTGATCTCCATCAAATCTTCTGATGTCATGATGTGTGTCAAAGCGCATGAACTGATTGCGGAAAAGACCGATTATCCGCTTCATGTCGGAATCACAGAGGCGGGAACGATTACAAGCGGAAATATCAAATCGGCAATAGGGTTAGGATTGATTTTAAATCAGGGAATCGGGGATACCATACGCGTATCACTGACAGGGGACCCATTGGAAGAGATTAAGTCAGCGAAATTAATTTTAAAGACACTCGGTATTCGAAAAGGTGGAATTGAGGTCGTTTCCTGTCCTACCTGCGGAAGGACGCAGATTGATTTGATCGACTTAGCCAGAAGAGTGGAAGAAATGGTAGCAGATATTCCATTGGATTTAAAAGTTGCAGTGATGGGATGTGTGGTGAACGGTCCAGGTGAGGCGAAAGAGGCAGATATCGGAATTGCAGGCGGCGTGGGAGAAGGTCTTTTGATCAAACACGGCGAGATTGTAAAAAAACTGCCGGAGGCAGAACTGTTAGAAGCATTGCGCAGTGAATTACTAAATTGGAGTGAATGAGATGGCAAATGCCTTTTTTGAAGTTTTTCCAACGTTAAAATTAAAACATGAAATAAGAGGAATGTTATCGGAAGCCACTGTGACGAAAGTGGCTTCTAACCGTGACAGGGATTTGATCCGTGTCTATGTGGAGAACAACCGTCTGATTCCCAAACAGGAGATCTGGCGATTAGAACAGGATATGGAATCACAGCTCTTTCCAAATCAAAAGACTCGCATAAAACTGATGGAACATTACCATTTGTCCAAACAGTATACGGCGAAAACGCTACTTGATACATATAAAGAGAGTATGCTCTGTGAGATCAAAGAATATAGTCTTTTGCTCTACAATATTTTTCGCAAAGCCGAGTTGAAATTTAGTGAAGAAAAGATGCATTTGATTTTAGAGGATACTTTTCTCGCGAGGGAGAGTCAGGATGAGCTGATTGAGATTTTGGATAAAATTATCAGAGAGCGGTGTGGAATCCAGACAAAATTTGAGGTTGTATTTTTCAATTCTAAGGATAAAAATGGTAAGAACCATGCGGAACACGAGATAGAATTGGAAGTCGAACATATTGTGAAAAGGATTGCGGGAAGAGGAGAAGAAGCAAAAGAGGAACAAAAGGATTTTGTCTCTTCTGCCCCGGATACCGAGCCGATAAAGAAACCTGCTTTGAATCCGGATAGGCGAAAGATCTCGTCTCAAAAAGAAAATTTCAGAAAAAAAGAATATTCGTTGAAGCGTTCTGAGAATCCGGACGTCTTCTATGGACGTGATTTCGAGGAGGAGGCGATTACCATTGATTCGATCCAGGGGGAAGTGGGAGAGGTTGTGGTGCGCGGCCAGGTTATGAGTACCGATGTTCGTGAACTTCGAAATGGTGAAAAATCGATTGTCAAAATCGTGATCACAGATTTTACGGATTCGATTGCCGCGAAAATATTTGTCAAAAATGAGCAGACGGACAAGCTTTTGGAATATTTAAAAAATGGCAGTTTTATTAAAATCAAAGGTGTAACGACTCTGGATCGGTTTGACAGTGAGATTGGATTATCTTTTTTGACGGGAATGAAAAAGATTTCTGATTTTACGACGCCGAGATTGGATCACAGTCTAGAAAAGAGAGTGGAATTGCACTGTCACACAAAGATGAGTGATATGGATGGTGTCTCCGATGTGAAACGTATTATTAACAGAGCAAAATCCTGGGGGCATAAAGCGATTGCGATCACAGATCATGGCGCGCTGCAGGCTTTTCCCGATGCTTATCATGCGATTCGCCCGGAGGACGATTTTAAAATTATTTACGGAGTGGAGGCATATCTAGTAGATGATCTGAAAGATATCGTCACAAATTCTAAAAACCAGAGCCTAGATGAGTCCTATGTAGTCTTTGACTTAGAGACGACAGGGTTTAGTCCAAATACCTGTAAGATTATAGAGATTGGAGCCGTAAAGATTGAAAATGGTGAGATCACAGACCGCTTTAGCGAATTTGTCAATCCAAGAGTACCAATTCCCTATAAAATCGAAGAACTGACCGGAATTCGGGATGATATGGTCATGCACGCGAAGACCATAGAGGAGATTTTGCCGGAGTTTATGGCGTTTTGTGGCGAGGCTGTTATGATCGCGCACAACGCAGAATTTGATATGAGCTTTATCAGGAAGAATTGTCAGGATCAGGGAATTTTTTGTGATTTTACAGTGGGCGATACGGTGGCAATGGCACATGTGTTACTTCCGACTTTGCACCGATATAAGTTAGATACGGTGGCAAAAGCGCTAAAAATCTCTCTGGAGAATCACCACAGGGCGGTAGACGATGCCGAGTGTACGGCTTATATTTTTTTGAAATTCATTGAGATGTTAAAGGAACGTGGAATCGGAACGCTGGATGAATTGAATGCACTTGGCAGTGCAACGGTAGATATGGTTAAAAAGCTCCCAACAAACCATGCCATTATTCTGGCACAAAATGAGGTGGGCAGAATCCATCTCTATAGACTCGTCTCGGAATCCCATATGACTTATTATGCAAAACGCCCACGGATTCCAAAAAGTCTTTATCTAAAATACCGAGAAGGTCTGTGTATCGGTTCTGCCTGCGAGGCTGGAGAACTCTATCAGGCGATCTTAAATGGAAGATCGCAGGAAGAGATCACAAGGCTTGTGAATTTTTACGATTATCTTGAGATTCAGCCGATTGGAAACAATATGTTTATGATTGAGAGTGATCGTGTATCAATTGAGAGCGTGGAAGAGCTGCAAGAGATTAACAGAAAAATCTGTAAGTTGGGAGAGGAATTTGAAAAGCCTGTCGTGGCGACTTGCGATGTTCATTTTTTAGATCCTCAGGATGAAGTCTATCGCAGAATCATTATGGCGGGTAAGGGATTTAAGGATTCTGACAACCAGGCTCCGCTCTATCTGCGCACGACAGAGGAGATGCTTGCCGAATTCGAGTATCTGGGAAGTGAGAAGGCGAGAGAGGTCGTCATTACAAATCCAAATAAGATTGCAGCGATGATTGAGTGCATAGAGCCGGTGCGGCCGGATAAATGTCCTCCGGTCATTGAAAATTCGGATCAACTACTGCGCGATATCTGTTATAACAAGGCACACGAGATGTATGGACAAGATCTTCCGCCGCTGGTAAAAGAGCGTCTGGAGAGAGAGCTGAATTCCATTATCTCCAACGGTTATGCCGTGATGTATATCATTGCACAGAAATTGGTGTGGAAATCCAATGAGGACGGCTATCTGGTCGGATCGAGAGGGTCTGTCGGTTCTTCCATTGTGGCCACGATGTCTGGAATTACAGAGGTAAATCCACTGAGAGCGCATTATTACTGTAAGAATTGTCATTACAATGACTTCGATTCTGAGGAGGTTCTTGCCTATGCGGGGAAATCAGGATGCGATATGCCGGATAAAAAATGTCCGAATTGTAATAACATGCTGATAAAAGATGGATTTGACATTCCATTTGAGACGTTTTTGGGATTTAAGGGAAATAAAGAGCCGGATATTGACTTGAACTTTTCCGGGGATTATCAGGGAAAAGCGCACCGCTATACGGAAGTGATTTTCGGAGAGGGACAGACTTACCGCGCGGGGACGATCGGCGCTTTGGCAGATAAGACGGCATACGGCTATGTAAAGAATTATTATGAGGAGCGCGGGATTCACAAAAGGAGCTGTGAGATTGACCGTATCGTACAGGGATGTGTCGGCGTTCGTCGGACAACAGGGCAGCATCCGGGGGGAATTGTCGTACTTCCGGTAGGGGAAGATATTTATTCTTTTACCCCAGTGCAGCATCCGGCCAATGATATGACGACGGATATTATTACCACGCATTTTGATTATCACTCGATTGACCATAAC
>JAAVYC010000007.1 GCA_022790905.1 Lachnospiraceae bacterium
CACTTCATCTGTTACACGGGATACCTGTGCTGCCTCTAATTCTTGAATCTTTACTTCATGTGGATTTTCTTCAATATCATTGACTGTCGCTTCCATTCCCACACCCTCTTTTAGCTTAATAATTCCGTTATCCTGTAAAAGTAAGAGTGCACGCGCCTCATTCGTCGTATCGTTTGGAACTGCAATCACATCTCCCTTTTTGATGTCTGCGAGATCTTTCTTCGTTCCCGGATAAATACCAAACGGCTCATAATGGATTCCGCCTGCATTGACTAAATGTGTGCCATGTTCTTTGTTAAAGTCTTCAAGATACGGGATATGCTGAAAATAATTTGCATCGAAGTCTCCACTCTCAACTACATTATTTGGCTGTACATAATCACTAAATACCTTTATATCCAGCTTCCAGCCGTCTTTTTCCAGGATCTTTTTTGCCTCCTCTAAGATCTCAGCGTGAGGCGTCTCACTTGCTGCCACAGTAATCGTTTTGTCGTCTCCTGATTCTTTCTTGTCCGCCTTTTCTTTGTCAGAGCCGCATCCAGTCAGCGCTCCAAGCGCTAAAATTCCCGCTAATGTCAGTGTCAAAAGTCTCTTTTTCATTGTCTTACATCCTTTCCTTTTTCCTTATAGTTTTTGAATTACTTATTTCTTCTGTCCAGTTTCTTCGACAGCATCATTCCCAATGCCTGTAAAATCTGCACAATTAATACTAAAATCACAATTGTTACGATCATAATATCCGACTGATAGCGATAATATCCATATCGGATGGCAATATCTCCAAGACCGCCTCCACCTATGACACCCGCCATAGCCGAATAACCGAGAATCGTACCAAGCGCAATCGTCACACCCACAATCAGAGAGGTTCTCGCCTCCACCAGGAGCACCTTAAAAATAATCGTCCAGGTTCCCGCTCCCATGCTCTTTGCTGCCTCTATTACGCCTTCATCCACTTCTTTTAATGAAGATTCTACCATACGTCCAATATATGGTGCCGCCGCTATAACGAGCGGTACAATGGTGGCACTAGAGCCATAACTTTTTCCGACTAAAAAACGCGTCAGCGGGATAATCAATATCAACAAAATCAAAAATGGAATACTTCGAATAATGTTAGAAATAACGTCTAAGATTCGATAAACAATCCTATTTTGTTTAATTCCGCCCTTATCGGTAACTGCCAGAATAATTCCAAGCGGCGTTCCGATCAGATATCCCAGGGCCGTGGAAACAAGCGTCATATAAATCGTCTCCCAGAACCCATGATAAATCATTTTAATCACTTCCGAGGAAAACATCCTGCTCCACCTCCCCTACATAAAGATTTTTTTCTTTTAAATATTCTACCATTTTCTGTGCCGTCTCTGCTTCTTCCGGAAGCTGCAAGATCATCTCTCCCGTCGCCGTCCCATTTAAGTCCTTTGTGTTTGCATAAAGAATATTGACCGGTGTCTTGAACTGTAACGTCATATTTCCGATCACCGGCTCGTAAGAAGAATTCTCCTTAAAGACAATGCGAATACAATGTCTGCCGCGCATCTGTTCAATGCTATTACCGCTTCCTAAAATCAGACGTTTTGCCTGATGTGATTTCGGCGCTGTGAAAATCTCTGATACACTTCCAGTCTCCACAAGATTTCCGTTGTCTAAAATTGCCACTTTGTCGCATATCTCTTGTACTACTGACATTTCATGGGTGACGATGACAATCGTAATCCCATATTCCCGATTGATTTTTTTCAGCAATTCTAACACAGATTTCGTTGTCTGCGGGTCTAAGGCGCTAGTCGCCTCGTCACAGAGAAGAATTTTCGGATTGTTTGCAATGGCCCTCGCAATCGCAACTCTCTGCTTTTGCCCTCCTGAAAGTTGTGACGGGTAAGCTTTCTCTTTATCGTCCAATCCCACAATTTTTAACAATTCCCGCGCACGCTTTTTTGCTTCTTTGTCTCCAACACCTGCTATTTTCATAGAAAAGCAGACGTTATCCAACACGTTTTTTTGCATCAGCAGATTAAAATGTTGGAAAATCATTCCGATTTCTTTTCTTATTTCCCGAAGGTTCTTCTCAGAAAGATCTGCCATGTTATGCCCGTCTATCACCACTTTCCCCGAAGTCGGACGTTCCAGATAATTGACACACCGTATAAAAGTGCTTTTGCCAGCTCCGGACATTCCGATAATTCCAAAAATATCACCTTGGGGGATATGTAAATCCACCTGATCTAATCCCTGGATATTTCCGGCTTTCGTCTGAAATTCTTTGCTGACTTTATTAAAAAATATCAAGTTCTCATCTCCTTTTACAAGCCCAATTTCTCTGTCAGGCTAAATGTATTATACTGACTTTTTTCCTTATTGGCTAATATATAAAAAAAACAGCTCGCTATAGTTTTTAACTATAACGAGATCGTCTTCCGATAGTTTTCTATCTCTTCTAAATACAGCTCCCCCAGCTTACTCAACGGAACTCCTTTTCTAGAAATATACCCGATCATCATTTCCTCTTCCGAATCGAGAGGAATCGCACAGTAATCTCCTCCGTTTAATTCTTCACAGATGATTCCTGAGCACAAAGTATAGGCATTGAGCCCCACCATAAGATTTAAAAGTGTCGCACGATCATTCGCTTTAATAATCCGCTTATATTCATGGGTACTGAGCACTTCCTCTGCAAAATAAAACGCATTGTGATTTCCCTGGTCAAACGACAGACACGGATACTCCTCTAAATCCTCAAATGTAATCCTTTTTTCTCCCGCCAGGGGATTTCCTTTCCAGAGATAGACATAAGTTTTACAGGGAAACAACTCTTTAAACTCTACACCGCTCTCCTTAAAAATCTTTTGTAACATCTTCCGGTTGAAATCGTTTAGGTAGAGTATCCCAATCTCACTCTTAAAATTTTTGACATCGGAAATCACATCATAGGTCTTTGTCTCGTGAATTGCACATTCATACTCGTCCATTCCAATTTTTTTCACGAGTTCCACAAACGCTTTTACCGCAAATGTATAGTGTTGCGTGGAAACACTGAATTTTTTCTTAATCTCTTTTTTTTCGACATAGCGATCTTCAATCAAACGGTATTGACCCATGACTTGTCTTGCATATCCAATAAATTCCAGTCCGTCCGGAGTAGGCAAGATTCCTCTATTACTCCGAATAAACAATTCGATCCCCAATTCCTCCTCCAAATCCCGAATCGAACTTGACAGACTCGGCTGAGAGATAAAAAGCCGTTTCGCCGCCTCATTCATAGAATGGCTGTCCGCTATTGTAATTGCATATTTTAATTGCTGTAATGTCATATCCTGTCCCCGCTGCTGTCAACACTCTCTTTTATATGGCGTACTCTCCTGTGAAAACACAATACGGCTACCGCTCCAATCAAAAATGGCAGCACAAATGTCGCAAACCGATAGAGCAGAGCAACAGATCCCGCTTCCGCAGTTCCCACAATCAATGATAACAACATAATCAAAACTACTTCCGATGAACCGATTCCCGCCGGTGAAGGCAACACCGCCGCTAACATGATCGCAAGCGATGTCACCGCAAGCGTCTGCGACAGAGAAATATCATAAAAATCTTTTAAAATCAAATAAGGAATTCCATACCAAAATACACATTTCAAAAAATTTTTCAGCACACAGCCCACGATCAATCCCACACGCTTCAACAGCGTTGCCGCTGCATCCTCCAAAATCTGGCACTGCTCCCTTAGTTTTTCCAACTGTTCTGTAAATCTTCCCTTTCGATTCAATTTTTCCACAATCCATATGACAAGCTTATGAAAGTTTTTAGAGCAGGCAAACAGCAGAAGTCCAATAGCAATGACAAATGTGAGGCTAAATCCTGCCAAAAGTGCCAAATTATATTTCTGATAATGTCCTTGCATATATCCCCAATTCAGCAAAAAGAAAATTCCTGAAAACAGAGCGATACTGACTTTATGCAGTGTATATTCTATCGTGTAAAATCCTGTTCCCTGGGAGTAAGGCACACCGCTCTCATTAAAATAATAAACTGCTGAGACGCCTGCGCCGCTTCCCAATGTTGCCACGCGATAAAAAGACACATAAAAAGCACTCTCCACTCCCTGCCAGTATTTAAAATCCGGATTATACACTTTTGCTAACGACCAGGTAATCCACCCCTCCACCATCTCATAAAGTACAGATGATATGCAAATGCTAAATACGACCAAAAGTGATGTCTTTTTGATCTGCGCTAAAATATCCCCCGCGGAATCTTTAAACGTATAAATAATAATCGCAACCAATATCAAAACAAATAGCACTTTTCCGGCTGTTTTTATATGCTTCTTAATCAAAATCACTCCCAACTTATTTATTTCTTAAATTTGTCCTACCCAAGATGACAGCGGATCATCAAGAGAGAAACTCCTCCACCTGTTCTCTCACAACTTGTACCGACCGCATTCTAGCCTCGATACTTGACCCTGCAATATGTGGAGTAATGACAAGCTTATCACTGTCTTTTATCTGAAATAGCGGATTATTTTCACTCATCGGTTCCTCTCGAAGTACATCGAGTCCCGCCGCCTGAATCTCTCCCTTTTCTAACGCCTCATATAAATCCTGTTCTACCACGATTGGTCCTCTTCCGACATTGATAAAAATAGCCGTCCTTTTCATCTTCGCAAATGCTCCTGCATCGATGAGATCTCGCGTATCCTCATTCAATGGCGCATGAACAGAAACGATATCCGATTCTGTCAATAATGTATCCCAATCCACTCGCTCATAATCCTGCTGGTTGTTTTTTCCACTCGTGGAGTAGTAGATGACGCGGCATCCAAACAAACGGGCAATCTCTGCCACCCTTCTTCCAATTGTTCCCATGCCGATGATTCCCCATACCTTTCCACTCAATTCATGAAAGACATTGGTAAAATGTGTAAAATATTTGTTCTTTATGTATGCTCCGCTTTTCACGTAAGTATCATAATAGTTCATCTTTTCTAGAAGATAGAAGAGCAGTGCAAATGTATGCTGCGCCACGGTCTCGGTGGAAAAACCTGGTACATTCCTCCACACAATTCCCCGTCTATCCAAATATTCTTTATCCAGATTATTCGTTCCCGTAGCCAACACACAGACCAGTTTTAAATGCTCTGCAGTTCCAATCGTCTTTTCATTGACCGGCACACTTTTCACAATCAAAATATCTGCTTCTTTAGCGCGCTCTGCCGCCTCCTCTTCCGTCGAAAATCCATATTTTACCACTTCTCCAAGACAATCAAAGCCGCTTAAATCGACATCATTGCCCGTTGTATCCGTATCCAAAAATACTATTTTCATAACAAATCTCCTTCTCAAAATATCATATTAAAATATCTATTGGAATGTTTTATAGATTAAAAAACTCTTTTACCTGTCCTTCTATCGTTTTGATCAATCTCGTTCTCGCCTCCACACTCGCCCACGCAATATGCGGCGTGACAACGAGCTTATCGCTGTCTTTTATCTTGGAGAGCGGATTGTCTTTACTCATCGGTTCTTTTCGAAGTACATCAAGTCCCGCTGCCTGAATCTCTCCCTTTTCTAACGCCTCATATAAATCCTGTTCCACTACAATTGGGCCTCTGCCGACATTGATAAAAATCGCTGTCTTTTTCATTTTCGCAAACGCTTTTGCATTTACTAAATCCAATGTATTTTCATTTAATGGTGCGTGAACGGAAACAATATCGGACTCTGTCAATAATGTATCCCAATCCACCTGCTCATAATCCTGCTGATTATTCTTTCCACTTGTGGAATAATAAATGACACGGCAACCAAATAGGCGGGCGATCTCTGCAACTCTTCTTCCAATTGTCCCCATACCGACAATTCCCCACACTTTTTCATTCAATTCATGAAAAACATTGGCAAAATGCGTAAAGAGTACGTCATTCATATAGCGTTCACTTTTCACATAGGTATCATAATAATTCATCTTTTCCAAAAGATAGAAGAGAAGCGCAAACGTATGCTGTGCCACAGTCTCTGTAGAATAACCCGCTACGTTTCGCCACGCAATTCCACGTTTGTCCAAATATTCTTTATCCAGATTATCCGTCCCTGTAGCCAGTACACAGACTAATTTTAAATGGTCTGCATCCCCAATACTTTTTTCATTGATCGGCACTTTATTGATAACCAGCACGTCCGCATCTTTTGCGCGCTCTGCGGCTTCTTCCTCCGTGGAAAATCCATATTTGACCACCTCTCCGAGACGATCAAAACTACTCAAATCTAAATCATCTCCAATTGTCTTTGCATCTAAAAATACGATCTTCATAATTGCTCCTTTCCATATTCAAATCCTATACGAAATGTAAATATGGGGAATGCTGTCATACATTCCCCATAGTCTCTCCCATTCCTGAAATCACTCAACCTTCAAAAATTTATCAAAACCAGTCATTGCCAATACCTTCATAATGGCATCTCCTGCGTGTACCAGCCTCAACTGGGAACCTCTCGCGGACAGCGCTTTCTGCGTCGTCAAAAAAGTTCTAAGCCCTGCACTGCTCACAAATTCCAGACCGCTGCAATCTAAGATCAGATCCCCTTTCGTCTCATTAATTTTTTCCAATAGCAGCTTCTGAAATCCTTCCGAAGTCATCGCATCCAATCTGCCATTCAACTCTATCACCAGAGTATCCTCCTGATATGTCTCTGTTGTCTCTAACGCCATCCCGTCTTCCCCCTTTTTACTCTAATTCGAAAGCTTTTTCCATATAACTAATCTGTTCATGCCTTCCACATATTCATATTCCACTTTATCCATTAAACTCTTCAACATATAGATCCCCAGTCCACCCGGAACGCGATCTGACAAATCTGCCATAACATCCGGATCCCTTGACTTTAAAGGATTAAATGGACGGCCCTCATCCTCAAACTGTATCACGATCGCTTCTTCATTAGAGTCATGCTCATAAGAGACCATGATCTGCCCCGTTTTCGGTAAACCTGCATATTTTACGATATTTACAAAAACTTCCTCTATGGCAAGCTCAATTGCCATTTGGTCTTCATCGGATGCAATTGTATCTGTCAGTATCCGATCTGCAAATTCCCTGACATTTTCCAATTCTTCCAACTCTGCAGGTACTTTGACAGTCTTCATATAAACACTTCCCCCTCCGTGTAAGCTATATTATTTCTAACATTATAGCTTGATTTCTCCCTCTTAGCAAGTCACTTACTGTTTTCTTTTTTCTGAAGGATTAATTTTACTCCCTGAACCCTAAGAACCTGTGCCAATTCCTCAACTTCGAATGTCACATCGTCTCGCTCTGCCCTCGCAGACCATTCCATACCATTATAGATTGCTCTTCCAGTTCCCTCTATATTATTGACAGTCTCGAGAATCCGTACTGTCTTTCCCTCTAGCTCTTCATAATTTGTCTTTACGTTTTTCGGTTTGACAAATCTCAACGCCCATGGTCTTGTAAAATATAAAAGTACAAACGATACAACAAAAAACAGTACTACCTGAAGCCACAAAGAACCGCCCATGATACAGACAGCACCTGCCACAAGCGCTCCGCCTGCAAACCATATGGAAGTTAAGCCCACTGTCGCAATCTCAACAAGTAAAAAAATAACCAACAATCCAATCCAAAATATAAATACTTTTTCCATATAGTCTCCTTCCTGGCCCGACCCAACGGTATTCTTTCCTTCCGTTCGGCTATTAAAATCATGTTATATCTTCCTGGACTTATCAATACATGCCTCTACTGCATCCATAATCGATGCTCGAAATCCTTTTTCTTCTAAAACTTTTACTGCCTGTATCGTTGTCCCTCCAGGGGAACAAACCATATCTTTTAGTTCCCCTGGATGTTTTTTCGTCTCAAGCATCATTTTGGCACTTCCTAAAACGGCCTGTGCCGCAAATTCATAAGCGAGAGCTCTCGGCATTCCCTCGGCAACTGCTTCATCTGCCATCGCTTCCATAAATAAAAAGACATATGCCGGAGAACTGCCACTGATCCCCACTACGGTATCCATCAAAGATTCCGGAACTTGATACGCTTTTCCAAAGCTCTCCAAAATCTCTTTTGCTAACTCTTGCTCCTCCTCCAAAACCAACTCATTACAGCAAAATCCTGTACAACCCTCTCCGACCAAAGCCGGTGTATTTGGCATACAGCGCACTAACTTTAAATCTTTTCCAAACTGATTTTTTATCCATTCCATCGTCTTTCCCGGTGCAATAGAAATGATTAAGGTTTCTTTTCGAACTGCATTTTTAATCTGTTCGATGACCTCTGAAAAGAATTGCGGCTTTACAGAAAGGATCAAGATATCTGAAACTTCTGCTACTTTCAAATTATCTCCTGTCGTCTCTATCCCAAATCTCTTCCCGGCCGCTAAAAAAGAGGCCTCCATTTTATCAGAACCGATCAGATTTTTTTCCGAATACAATTTTTTCTTTAAAATCCCGCCAATCATGGCACTTGCCATATTTCCAAGACCAATAAATCCTATCTTCATCTTTTCCTCCACTACTTCTCACGGTCACGAAGCACCTCATTTAATGTTCCATACAATTTATCCACCTCTACAGGTTTCGATAAGTGGCCATTCATACCGCATTCTACGGATTTCTTCAAATCGTCATCAAATGCATTTGCCGACATTGCAACAATCGGTATTGTATGACAATCCTCACGTTCCATACTTCGGATTGTACGAGTTGCCTCTAAACCGTCCATAATTGGCATCATAATATCCATCAGTATCACATCATATGTACCTGGTTCAGTAGTACGGATACGCTCTACAGCCTGTGCCCCATCATACACACAATCCACTTTGAAATTGCGCTCTTCCAATAGAGTCTGTGCAATCTCAGAATTCAGCTCATTATCTTCTACTACTAAAATACGGCGTCCCTCAAAAGAGATTTCTTCTTGCTGTACCTCAATCTCCATGTTTTCTCCAAGATCCAAAAAGACCTGAAAACTGAACGTACTGCCCTCTCCAAGCTCGCTGTCTAATTGAATGTTGCTGCCCATCATTTGAATCAAGCGGCTACTAATCGAAAGTCCTAGACCTGTACCCTGTTGTTTTGATGGATTATTGCCAGAGGACTGTTCAAAAGATCGGAATACTCGCTCTTGATCTTCCCTGGCAATACCGATTCCCGTATCACGCACCGCAAAATAGACCAAGGTTTTCGTTCCAACAGTCTCCAATTCATGTACTGTCAGAGTGATTTTTCCCTTTATCGGTGTAAACTTAACGGCATTTCCCAATAAATTAATCAGTACTTGACTGATTCTCATTTTGTCTGCCATAAACCAGCCATGGCTCAATTGAATGTCCTGTACAAAATCAATCTCTTTTGCTTTTACCTGCGGCATAATCAATTCTTTCATGCCATCCACCATCTCATACATATTAAAATTGACGGCTTCTAATTTCATCTTGCCGCTCTCGATCTTAGACATATCCAAAATATCATTAATCAATCCCAGCAGATAGTCGGAAGAGGACTGTATTTTTTGCAGACAATCTATAACCCTTTCCTGACTCTGATCTTGTTGAAGGGCAATTGCTGTCATACCGATAATACCGTTCATAGGGGTACGAATCTCATGGCTCATGCGGGATAAAAATTCAGATTTGGCCTTGCTGGCAATATCATGCTGCTGCTGGTTCATCTGACTCTGAATCGCTCTGACAAGCTCTGTAAGATTTTGATACTCTTCGGGATTCTCTAAAAACTGCTGCTCAATACCGAGAATACAAATATTTCCCATATAACTTCCGCTGTCATACATCGGCAGTACAACACCATGCTGTCCCGATACCACATTTAAAAAACATCGTATCACTTTCCGATGGCTATCCTCTTCTGAAAAATATCGTACCTCATCTTGACCTAACCATTCATAAAATTCTTCTTTCTCTTCTTCCTTATATTTCTTTACACTTTCGTTAATAATTTCCCCGTTTTCGTGCCATTGATACTCCAAATAATTAGCATTAAAATCGGTTCGTAACACAGATACCAATACATCACTCGCACGATAAAATCTAGCAATTTTTCGAATCATTAACGTCATCTGAGCTGGAAAATCTGCCCCTTTTCCAAACAGATTCAAGGCTACAGATACCAGATTGACATCTTCCTCATAATCTATGCTATTGATCTCACGTCCCTGTAATGCAGGTAAAACCGTATTCTCTTTTTCAGGAAGATCCTCATAAAAAAGATACCGTTTTGTGACACCAGTGACTACAGATTGTCTAGCTAGCTTTGCCATACAGATCAATTTCTCCGTGGTCCAATCTCCTTTTGCGCAGCTTAGACCAGCATGCATATCCACGCTAAACATTTCTGTCTCAAAACTTGCTGTCATTTTTTCTAACAAATTTTCTATAAATACTGTCGCCTGTTCTCTGGTCTGATCTTCCAGCCACAGGACAAACTCATCTCCTCTAAGACGTAACGCGACTGCCTGTCGGTTCGTCTTTGCCTGGAACTCCTGGCAACTCACACAAATCAAATTCCCGACTTCCTCGAGAATCATATCTCCGAATACAATGCCATTTTTTTCGTTGATTTCTTTTAATTGTTCCAAAAGCAAATCAATCATAACACCGTCTTGATGTATTTTCCTATACTCTTGCAGGCGTTGCATACCGGCGCTAAAAACATAGAGACCAGTGATACCGTCCGTAATCGTCTTCCTAAGCTGTTCTGCCTCCTTTTCTTTCTGTTCTTGAATATTCCGGATACTCCCCACCAGCTTGCGCCGTTTGCCGTCTGTATCATATACCGTCTTACTAGAAAGAGACACCCATTCAAACTTCGCATTTTCTGGCCATTTTATCCGAAATTCCACAGACAACTGGTCGTCTTTTCTCTGTAATGTCTGAACAACGGTATCCCGATCCATATCATAAATATAATCAGAATTAATAAAACCGCTCTCAGTTTCTTCACATTTCCACTGTCCACTCATTGTCTCATGGTTGACAATATCTAACATATGGCTCTCGAGATCATAGGAAAAGAAGATATCTTTGGAAAATTCCAAAGCGACCCTATAGCGCTCTTTTTCTTCTAAGAGAATATTTTCCGCATCTTTTTGCCTGTCTGTCAAATCTTTGACCACATCATAGAGCGCATCGATTTCTAAAATATTGGACAGGCCAAATTTCTGAAGCCCTGCACTTCCCTCGCTGATACACTGCATCAGATGCTGAACCGGTTTGGTTAGATGTCTCACCAAAAAATAGATCCCAATTACACCAAAACCCAAACCAATCAACACAGAAATTAACATCCAGACATAGAGTTGATGGCTCATTCCAAAAAGTTCTTCTTCTGTATTTAATCCCAACAGCACCCATTCCGTGTTTTCATAAGGTGCATTGTTACTGTATAATTTCAAAGGACAGACCACAGCATAGACATCCTGTTCATTCAATTGAATATCCTGTACCTTCGAAAGATTCTCATAATCTGTCTTTTGCAAAACAGAAGCTTTCCTATCCTTTGTAGAATGAATCAGATTATAAAGAACCCCTTTTCCCACCAGAGGAAGATATCTGCCATTCTCCTGCTGAACAGCCAGCATATATCCCGACTGCTGAGAATCATTCAATTCTTCTACCGGAAAATAATCATACAATTTTTTGCTGGAAATCTCTACTCCCAATACACCATATACCTCCCCCTTATGCCTCAGAGGTATCGAATATGTGATCATTTCGTGGGAATCTGCCTTCTCCTTTTCCAAAGAAAAAGGCATAGACCAATAGCCCAGATGGACCACTTCTGCATCTGAGTATTCTCTTCCAGCTCTCCAAGGCTCATAAAAATAGTTATCAGAAGTATTCTGTCCCTGGCCATCCATATGAAAATGGGTTGTCCATGATGTATCTAGTGGTATATTCCATGTCCTAGAGAGATTTTTACTTCCTCTTTCCAAAAACAGATCCGTATAATTCGCAGGATTCGTATTCGGATCAGAATCCCTGATAAAAAATCCATCAAAATCTGTCTCTGTCTGCATATCCATTCCAGTCAGAACAAAGAAAATACCTGTAGTGGAATTATTTTGTAACAGATTTAGACATTCCGGAAAAAGCTCCTCCAACAGTTTATCTTTCATTTCATGGGAGCTGAGGACTTCCTCTAATCCCACCTTTTCACTGTTCAAAAACTGTTTTAAAATCTCATCCATGAGCACTTCCTGATCACGGACGGACGCCCATCGCTGATTCATATCATTTTGCAGAATCACTTTTCTATTTTCCACTAACCGGTTCATCATGCCGCTGGAGTATTCCTCTAACATCTCTGTGGTCTTTCTGACCACTAAAGTCCCAATCGTAATGCTACTCTGTACTAACATAATGACGATAAGAGGAACCAGAAAGATTCTAAATATTGTTGCTTTTTTTCTTCTTTGATGTTTTCCCTTCATCTCATTCCTATTTGCCAACCGCGTCGTTTAATGCATTACAAAAAGAATCATACCATTCGTCAAAAGCTTTTTCTGTTACATAACTTGCCGTTGCTTCTTCCAAACTCTTCCCCTGTTTCATCTTTGCAACCACGTTTTCCCGATCTTCAGCTGCTTTGTCCGCAAGATTGTACTCTAATACTTTTCTCGCCGCAGAACCATTCTCAAAACTCTTATTCGTATATAAAGTCGTATCGTCTTTTTCTTTAAAAATTGTAGTCAGACAATCGTATGTCTTAGGTGCTACTTCTAACTTCTTATCTTTAATGACTTCATCTAACTTTTTCGCACTATTTGCCTTTTTCAAAACTGGTAAATAGCCGGACACACAGCCAAACTGCAAATTGTTATCCGCCTCTGTAAACCATTTTAAGAACTCCACAGAAGCATACTCATGCTTTTCATCCGACTTGCTGACTACCATGCCGGCTCCCTGCTGTACAGCATAATGCTCTCCATCCTCAAATATAGGCGCCTCCATCACAATATAATCAATATCATAATTTTTATCATCCAATTCCACCTTATTCGGAAAGTACATCGCCGAGGACGTCGAACCCGTATAGGCGAGAAGATCTCCCGTCTTTACGTCATCAGAGCGGAAGGAGCCATAAGCTCCAAAATATCCCTTTACCATAGGAACATAATAATTCTCCCAAAGACGATGTAATTCTTCTTTTGGAACATTTAAAGTCATCTTACCGTCTTTCACCTGAAAAATTTCTTCTCCCAGCTGTTTCATACCGATGATAAAATAGTTTGCCACAGCATCTCTTCCATAAAACGCCTTGCCATCTCCCGGTACGTCAGGAGTCTGACTGTCCGTCCACTCATAGTATGCCTGTGCTGTGGAGGTAATGCCTTCTATTGTCTTTAACTTTTCCAAGGAGGCTCCCGTAGCTGCCGCAAAAGGTTCCCAATCTGTCTTGTTAATCATTGTAATCTCTGTAGATTTTGCCGTAGGAAAAATTCGCAATGTACCATCGGCGGCAATACAACCTTCCTCAATATAGGAATCCACATATTGATCCAATTCCTCTTTGCTGAGATATTCAGACAAATTTGCCAAGGCACCCGCCTGCTCTACCTCGTAAGCCGTGTCCGCATAGGAGGCAAAAATATCTGGCATCTCATCCGCTCCCACTTTTCCACCAATAGAATCTCTTACTGCTGTCTCTAAATCTGAAACGGATCCTTGGCTGTAACTCTGTACATAAATGCCTTTTTCTTTTCCTACTGTGTCGTTAAATTCTTCAACCAAGGCATCAAATGCAACTTGCTGAGAACCATTATAATAATGCCACACTGTCAAAGACACTGGGTCACCAGGATCTAACGGACTTTTATCCCCGCCGCAACCCGTCAAAATAAATGCAAAAACCGCTATAAGGCACACTTTTTGCATTAATTTACCTACATTTTTCATATCTTTTCCCTCCTATACATATTTTTTCTCATTCTAGCATACACTCTTTGCATTTTCAATATGGGAAATATTTAACGCTTTTATAGACTCAAATCACAACGCTTCCCAACTATCCAAAATATCCTCTCCATCCAGAACGGCTTCCATTAGTTCATCATCGTGATAAGACAATTTTAGAGAAAAAAACGGAACATTCTTCTCAAAAAGACGAAAGAAAATCCGATCTCCTTTCCAGATGTGCAGATTTTGAATCTCTGCTTTTGGCACCCATTCGAGATTTCCTTCTTCGCAGTCACTCAATTCCCCCTCGAACCCATCTGCCGTGTAAAGGCACATATATTCTGTCTGCCAATGATCCGAACAAAAAGTCACCAACCCCCGAAATCTCCATTTTGTCAATGTAAGCCCCGTCTCTTCTTTTACTTCACGAAGGAGACATTCTTCCGGACTCTCATCTACTTCAAAATGTCCTCCCACTCCAATCCATTTATCTTTATTGATATCTACTTCCTTTTTTACCCTGTGCAGCATCAAATACGAATCGTCTGTCTCTATGTAACATAATGTTGTCATTTTCTCCTTTTGCATTTTTTTACCATTCCTCTTATGTATTCTTACGCACAATTTTATCGTATCATTACCTTTATTATAGAAAAAACCACTTGGAAAATCAATGAAAATACAACGTCTTTTTCACAGTTTAACGGCGCCAATTGAAACAGAGTTCAAACTGGCGCCGTTAAGCTCATATAAAAATCAGAACGTGAACATGCATAAAATGCACTTTTGTTCTATGATTTTTGATAACAAACGATTATAAGGCACCGTCTTTTGTATATGGCGCTAATTCCATACGAATAAACCATCCCTGTTCACTCTCACAAACCGGGCATTTTTCAGGTGCTTCCTTTGCATCCAATGTATGTCCACATTTTAGGCACATCCATTTCGTCTCCACTTTGGACACAAACAATTCATTATTTTCTAATAATTTTGCAAGCTCTCCAAAACGGTCTCCATGAATCTTTTCAACTTTGGCAATCAGATGAAATCTAGAAGCTGCTGCCTGAAATCCTTCCTCTCTTGCGGTCTGCTCAAAATGGGAATAGACATCATCATGCTCTTCATATTCATTGTGCTGTGCC
>JAAVYC010000121.1 GCA_022790905.1 Lachnospiraceae bacterium
ATGTTCTAGGCTCGCCCAGAAATCCATTGCAATCGTCCGTATCTGAATCTCAACCTTTGTGTCAATAACGCGATCAGACAAAAAAATAGGAACTGTCACAAGCATATGATAACTTTTATATCCACTCTTTTTCGGATTTTTGATATAGTCCTTGATTGAGACGACCGTGAGATCATCCTGTTTTCCGATCATCTCTGCAATCCGGTAGATATCGGAAGTGAATGAACACACGATGCGAAGCCCCGCAATATCGTTCACATGTTCCACCATGTTGTCAATGGATGTCTCATACCCGTTCTTCTTTAATTTTTTTACAATGCTTTCCGGTGATTTAATTCTGGATTTTATGTATTCAATCGGATTATACTGATGCACATATTGAAATTCATCATTCAATATCTCCAGTTTCGTCCTTACTTTCTTCAGTGCTGAGTTATACAAAAACATGACGGTTTTCCAGCTGTCTATCCCCTCGTCAAATGTCGCTCCGGTTGTCTCCGCCGTTCCCATAATAATTCCACCTTCCGTTGTTGATATCACACTGCCTTATACACAGTATTAATTTATTATATCACTCCTTGCTCTGTTTCGTCTCAAGTTTTCACAATTTTTCATATTTTTTTCGTTTTGTCTGAGATTCATGGTATAATATTTATCAGCTACTGGAAAGGATAATATCTATGAGAATCTGGTTTAAACTGATAAAAGACAACCGCATATTAAAGGACACTAGTATCACAGACGAAAGTAATGATACGAGAACACATAAAATTTTCCACGCCTTAGACGAAATCTGTTATACCTTCGATCTGAGCAAACCGATCTGGCTTGAAACTACAATCGCGGATTTCAAGCGCCATGCAAAAGCCAGATTTTACCAAGACAACTTTATCGAGACCATCGATTTTGACTATCTGGAAATTCAGATATTGGAGGAGGATTAAAATGGAAGGAGAACAGAGAAGAACTTATATTTTGGAATTACTCTGTGGGACAGACTCTCCTTTGTCCGGTTCAGAACTTGCAAAACAATGTGGTGTCAGCCGTCAGGTCATTGTACAGGATATCGCTCTTTTGCGCGCTACAAACAAAAATATTTTAAGCACTTACAAAGGATATCTGATCTATCAGCCTGAAAAGGATCAAAACAACGTCAAGCGCACTTATGCCGTATCTCATGACGACGACAGGATTCGGGACGAACTCTACACTATTGTTGATTATGGCGGCAAAGTCCTAGACGTCATTGTAAACCATGAAGTCTATGGTCCAATCACCGTGGATCTGATTTTAAATAATCGCAGTGACGTGGATGACTTTGTTTTTAAGCTTTCCGCCGCGCCGGCAAAACCTTTAAAAGAATTAACTGGCGGCAATCACTTTCACACCGTGGAAGCTGCTTCCGAAAAAATCTTAGATCAGATTGCAGCTCAGCTCAATCAAAAAGGATATCTGCTTTAGCTCAATCACATTTTTGAGCTAGCAATATCCTTTTTCTTTTCTCCTCTGACGATTTCCCTCATATAAAAGAATCCCTGCCGCCATCGCTGCATTCAGAGATTCTAACTGCCCTTCCATTGGAATACGGACACAGGCATCGGCGAGTTCCGCCGTCTCATCACTCAGTCCTCTTCCTTCATTTCCAACCAAAAACGCGCAAGGTTCCCTGTAATTCTCCTCTTCATAGGATATACTTCCTTTTAGATGCGATGCATAAAAATGAATTCCTTTTTTTTGCAGGCACGTTACCGTTTCTCCTAAATCCTCTGTATAACAGAAAGGCACTCGGTAAATGGAACCCATCGTAGAACGTATTGTTTTGGGGTTAAAGAGATCCACCGTGGAATGATTCATCAAAATTCCAGTTACCCCAGCTCCCTCTGCTGTGCGAAACATTGTTCCTAGATTTCCCGGATCTTGAATACTCTCCGTTACGAGTAAAAATGGTACTCTTCCCTCTCCTCCCAAAAGATCCTCTAATGTATATTCTGGTATCTTCAAAATACACAAGATCCCCTGCGGCGTCATTGTATCAGAAATATGTCTAAACACCGGATCGGAAACGATTTCATAATCTCTTCCTATTAAAAGTTCTCTATTGTTTTCGTGAAACGTCTGTGACACATAGATCGCCTCTATCCATTTTACAGGCGCCTCTAAAAACATTTTACTCCCCTCCACAACAAAGGCACGTGCCATCTTACGTGCCTTTCCTTTGCTATTTAACTGTATAATTCTTTTTACCTGCGGATTATTTGTGCTTGTAATCATAACTTTTCCTGTCAGTCTCCGTTACCACAAAACTTTTTGTCAGCGGGATAGATTTTTACAGATTTCCCACTGATATTCCGGAATTCCTTTTTGCATAGACAATGCCTCATCGATATCAAAATCCACAAATTCTCCATGGCGATATCCCACAACTCGATTTGTCTTACCCTCTAAAAGCAGATCTACCGCAAGTGCCCCCATGGTAGACGCGTAGACACGGTCTTTACAAGTTGGATTTCCACCCCTTTGCATATGTCCCAAAATCGTAGCTCTCGTCTCCACACCAGTCGCCGCCTCGATTCTCTTTGACATACTCATCGAATGGCCAATGCCCTCCGCATTGATAACAATATGATGCTTTTTCCCACGTTTTCTGTTATTGATGATATTGTTGACAAGCTGCTGCTCATCGTAATTATATTTTTCCGGAAGCAAAATATCCTCCGCACCATTCGCAATACCGCACCAAAGTGCAATATAACCAGCTCCACGTCCCATAACTTCGATGATAGAACATCTCTCATGAGAAGTAGAAGTATCACGTACTTTATCAATTGCCTCCATTGCCGTATTCACTGCTGTGTCAAATCCAATCGTATATTCGGTAGAAGCGATATCCAAGTCAATGGTTCCCGGCAATCCGATCGTGTTGATTCCATGTGCCGCTAATTTTTGCGCCCCTTTAAAAGAACCGTCTCCTCCGATGACAACAACACCGTCTATTCCATGCTTTTTACAGATCTGCGCACCCTTTTCCTGCCCCTCTGGCGTCGTAAATTCTTTACAGCGCGCTGTCTGTAAGATTGTGCCTCCTCTTTGAATAATATCTGACACATCAGTCATTTTCATATCTATAATCTCTTCCTGTAAGAGACCCGCATATCCTCTCTTAATCCCTTTTACATTCAGGCCCTTTATGAGACCCTGACGGACAACCGCACGGATTGCGGCATTCATGCCCGGCGCATCTCCACCGCTTGTTAAAACACCTACTGTCTTAATCTCTTTTGACATATTCTTTCCTCCTATGGTCTTCATTCTAATCTCTTTTTCCTTGATTTTCAATGGGTTTCTCTACAACTTTCACATTTCCTTCTCCCAAAAAGCCCTCCAGTAATTCTAAAATCTGCGGTTCAATATGAATATTTCTGTTATTTGGCAGTCTCTTTAATGCCTTTTCTTTTGAGAGATAAATAACAACCTGATCATTTCCATCAGAGCCCTGCAGCATTTGAAGCAACCTTTCTTCACTCTGTTCATACTGTTCCTTTTGCTCAAATTGCAGCCAGAGTTCCTTTTTGGTATCTTCAAATCCATAGATTTTTTCACAGATTAACTTTCCATTTTTATCCTCTTCCACATTTGCGTGTCCACACACAAATATTTTTTCATCCACATTCAAATAAGTATGATAGCGCTCATAATCCCGCGGAAAGACAATAATCTCCACAGTTCCCAGAAGATCTTCTAGAGTGATAAACGCCATTGTCTTGTTATTTTTTGTATATTTGATTGTCTTATCCGTAATCATACCGCCCACAGTGACGCGTTCATTGTCCGCAATTTTGGTCTTTTGACTTTCTTCATCCAACAAAAAATCGCTTGTCGTCGCAGTGATGTTTTTTCTCCACTTTTCTTCATATTCCTCTAACGGATGTCCACTGATATAGACACCGAGCACCTCTTTTTCAAAGCCCAATAAAATCTCTTTTGAAAATTCTCCGACATCCGGCAATTTAATCTCAAAATCCTGTTTTGTCTCCTCATCTGCAAAATCAAACAGACTCATCTGTCCCGCCATAGAATGTTTTTTTTCATCGTTGATCTGCTCTAGAATTGCAGAATAGATCATAATCTTTTGCTTTCTAGTTCCCTCTAACCCGTCAAAAGCTCCTGCTTTGATAAAATTCTCAAGTGTTCTCTTATTGATTTCTTTTCCGCTGAGTCTGGTACAAAAATTCTCCAGATTCGTATACTTTCCGTTCGCTTTTCGTTCTTCCACCAGCGCCTCAATCACAGGTTTTCCGGCACTCTTAATCGCTGATAAACCATATCGGATGGATCTTCCTGATACAGAGAAATTTCCCTCTCCCTCATTGACATCCGGCGGCAAGATCTCAATTCCCATCCGACGACAAGTCAAAATATATTCAGAAACTTTCGTAGAATGGTCCATCACAGAAGTCATCAATGCCGCCATAAATTCCACCGGATAATAATATTTTAACCATGCAGTCTGATATGCCACAACTGCATACGCCGCCGCGTGAGATTTGTTAAAAGCGTACTTTGCAAAGTCAATCATCTCATCATAAATTTTATTTGCAATTGCCTCCTCGATTCCATTGGCAATGCAGCCTGGAACACCCTCTTCTTCGTTTCCATAGACAAAGTTTTTGCGCTCCTTTTCCATGACAGAACCTTTTTTCTTCGACATAGCACGGCGCAGCAAATCACTTCTGCCAAGTGTATACCCTGCCAGATCCCGCACAATCTGCATAACCTGTTCCTGATAGACAATACAGCCATAAGTCGGCTCTAAAATCGGTTCTAACTGGGGACAATCATAGCGAACTTCTCCCAACTGATTTTTCCCCCTTATGTAAGCCGGGATAAATTCCATTGGTCCCGGACGATAAAGCGAAATTCCGGCGATAATATCTTCTAGACTCTGCGGTTTTAACTCTTTCATGAAGTTTTTCATCCCCGCACTCTCTAACTGAAAAATTCCTTCCGTCCTTCCAGAGCCAACCGATTCTAAGACATCCTTATCATTATAGTCCACATTGTCAATATCTATGACTCTTCCGCTGCTTCTCTCTGCAAGTTTCACTGCATTCTGAATCACTGTCAGCGTGCGAAGTCCCAGAAAGTCCATCTTAAGCAGACCCAATTCCTCGATCGTGGTCAACGTGAACTGTGTGGTGATTGTTCCATCGGAAGCGCGGGAAAGCGGCACATATTCATCCATCGCCTCCTGGCTGATCACAACTCCGGCGGCATGCATGGAGGTATGCCTTGGCAGACCCTCTAATCGTTTCGACATATCGACCAATGTCCTAACATTTTCGTCATTTTGATAGAGCGTGCGCAGTTCCGGATTCATAGTCAGCGCTTTTTCAATCGTGATACCAAGCTGATTTGGGATTTGTTTTGCAATTCCATCCACATAGGCATACGGCAAATCCATCACTCGTCCCACATCGCGAATTACACCTCGCGCCGCAAGCGTACCAAATGTGATAATCTGTGTCACGCATTCCTCTCCATATTTCTGCACGACATAATCAATAACTTCCTGCCGTCTCTCAAAGCAGAAATCAATATCAATATCCGG
>JAAVYC010000122.1 GCA_022790905.1 Lachnospiraceae bacterium
AAGAGAACATTAGCAATCAATAAGAAATAACATGAAACCAATAGTATAAATATTAGAACTTTGGTTAGTTTATTATGTCTAAAAAAGTTAATAAAAAAGTGACAAAAATGCGTGTAAAGAAAAACGTTGAACGTGGACAGGCACATATTCAGTCTTCTTTTAACAACACGATTGTTACAATTACAGATGCTGAAGGAAATGCTTTATCATGGGCAAGTGCCGGTGGTCTTGGATTTAGAGGTTCAAGGAAATCTACTCCTTATGCTGCACAGATGGCAGCAGAGACTGCTACAAAAGCAGCACTCGTGCACGGATTAAAAACAGTAGATGTTATGGTAAAAGGACCGGGTTCAGGGAGAGAGGCGGCAATTCGCGCGCTTCAGGCTTGCGGTTTGGAAGTTTTGAGCATCAAAGATGTAACTCCTGTACCACACAATGGTTGTCGTCCACCAAAACGCAGAAGAGTTTAATTAGGAGGGAGATTCTAAGATGGCAGTAAATAAAACACCAGTCCTGAAAAGATGCAGATCTTTGGGTTTGGATCCAGTATATTTAGGATATGACAAAAAGTCCAAGAGAGAATTGAGAAGAGCAAACCGGAAAATGTCCGAGTATGGTCTTCAGTTGAGAGAGAAACAGAAAGCAAAATTCGTTTACGGAGTATTGGAGAAACCTTTCCGTAATTATTATAAAAAAGCGGATAAGATGAAAGGCCAGACGGGTACGAACCTGATGGTGCTTTTAGAGAGAAGACTTGACAATGTAGTTTTCCGTTTAGGTTTTGCGAGAACTAGAAGAGAAGCGAGACAGATTGTAGACCATAAACATGTAATGGTGAATGGAAAGCAAGTAAACATCCCATCCTACTTGATCAAAGCGGGAGATGTGATTGAAATCAAAGAAAAGTGCAAAGGATCCCAGAGATACAAAGATATCTTGGAAGTTACAGGAGGAAGATTAGTTCCGGAATGGCTTGACGTAGATCAGGAGAACTTAAGCGGAACCGTAAAGGAGTTACCTTCAAGAGAAGCAATCGACGTACCTGTTGACGAGATGCTCATTGTCGAATTGTATTCTAAGTAATATGTAAAGCAATGATACCCGAAAAAAGGAGGGACTTTGTAGTGTTTGAGTTCGAAAGACCAAAAATTGATATCGCTGAAGTTTCAGAAGATAAAAAATATGGCAAATTTGTCGTAGAACCTCTGGAAAGAGGTTACGGTACAACACTTGGGAACTCTCTGAGAAGAATCATGCTTTCTTCTTTGCCAGGTGCAGCAGTAAGCCAGGTCAAGATTGACGGTGTGTTGCATGAATTCTCTTCCATTCCGGGAGTGAAGGAAGATGTAACGGAAATCGTTATGAATATTAAAAATTTGGCAATCAGAAATAACAGCTCATCTAACGAGGCAAAAGTTGCTTACATTGAATTTGAAGGCGAAGGCGTGGTAACTGCGGCGGACATTCAGGTGGATTCCGATATTCAGATTATGAATCCGGAATTGGAAATTGCACATCTGAATGGAGGTGCGGACTGTAAGCTGTACATGGAACTGACCATTACAAAGGGCAGAGGCTACGTCAGCGCGGATAAGAACAAAAGCGAAGATGTGCCAATTGGTGTCATAGCAGTGGACTCGATCTATACTCCGGTAGAACGTGTGAATTTGACTGTTGCGAATACGCGTGTGGGCCAGATTACCGATTATGATAAACTGACTTTAGACGTCTATACGAATGGTGCATTAGAGCCAGACGAAGCAGTCAGTCTTGCAGCAAAGGTGTTAAGTGAACATTTGAATTTATTTATTGATCTCTCTGAGAATGCGAAGACGGCAGAGGTTATGATAGAAAAAGAGGATGATGAAAAGGGTAAGGTTCTGGAAATGAACATTGACGAATTGGAATTATCCGTCCGTTCTTACAATTGTCTAAAGAGAGCAGGAATTAATACGGTAGAAGAGCTGACAAATCGGACACCGGAAGATATGATGAAAGTCCGTAATCTAGGACGAAAGTCTTTAGAGGAAGTATTGGCAAAATTAAAAGAGTTAGGGTTACAGCTCAATCAGGGCGAGGAGTAGAGTAATCTGAGAGGATTTACGTTCTCATGTGGATATTCAACTTCACATAATATCGTATTTGCTCTTACTCATAGCTAAGTCGGTAAGACCAATAAGGCGCGGCGAGGTGGCCCATGAGTGGTAATAGAAACAGCGTTCGGTAAGTAAGACCAAAGTGCGTGGCCGGATGTTCCACAAATGGAGGATATAAAAATGGCAAAATATCGTAAATTAGGCAGAACTTCGGATCAGAGAAAAGCCTTAGTTAGAAATCAGGTAACTGCATTGTTATACAATGGAAAAATCGTTACTACAGAAGCAAAAGCAAAAGAGGTTCGGAAAGTGGCCGAGGGTTTAATCGCCTTGGCAGTCAAAGAAAAAGATAATTTTGAGGAAGTCACTGTAATGGCAAAGGTTCCTCGCAAAGATGCCGATGGAAAAAGAGTAAAAGAAGTAGTAGACGGCAAAAAGAAAACGGTATATGATGAAGTGGAAAAGAAGATTAAGAAGGATATGCCTTCCCGTTTACATGCCAGAAGACAGATGTTAAAAGTTCTTTATCCGGTAAAAGAGGTTCCGACAGAAGGAGCTAAGAGAAAGAAAAACACAAAAGAAGTTGATTTGTGTGATAAGTTATTCACAGAAATTGCTCCAAAATATGTAGACCGTAATGGTGGTTATACAAGAATCATTAAAATTGGACAGCGTAAAGGTGACGGTGCCTTAGAGGTTGTACTTGAATTAGTATAAAATGAGTGAGATTTTATAGGAAAGCCGCAGTAAACAGTGTTTGAAATGTACTGGTTACTGCGGTTTTGTTTTCATATGGGAAAGTAATCGCAGCGCGATGTCTTTTCTAGTCGGAGGTAAATCATGATCAGAATTGGAATATGTGATGATTCAATAGAAGACAGGAAAAGAATGTGTGTAATGCTAGAAAGATATTTTGAAGATCACTATAAAGAGATGGAATTAATTGAATATGGATCTGGGGAGAGTTTTTTTGAAAATCCAGATGTGGATGTTTTATTTTTGGATATTGAGATGATGGATATGAATGGAATTGCTGTAAAAAATAGGCTTCAAAAGGAGCAAACATTGATAAAAATTATCTTTATCACCAGCTATTCGCAATGGATGGAAGCGGCATTTGGAAAAAGAGTCTTTGGATTTTTGAAAAAGCCTGTGAGTTATCAAAAATTGTTAGAAAAAATAGAACTTGTCTTGGAGGATATGGACGAAGAATATCCCTTGATGGTTGGCAGTTCTATTGCGAAATATTGTATCAGTGCTGGGCAAGTATCGTACATAAAAGCAAATGGAAAATATTGTGATGTGAAACGTGTAAACGGAGAAACCTGTTTTTCGGACAGAAATATTAGCTCATGGGCTAGGGAGTTAGAAACAAAAGGATTTTACCAATGTCATAGGAGCCATCTTGTAAATTTGTATCAGGTAAAAAGAATTGAACAAGATCTTGTTCTACTCAATGGAGAGAAGATTCCTATTAGCAGGAGAACAAGAAAAGATCTGAAAGATGTTTACAAAGAATTTATTAAAAAGAAGGCAAGATAGAGGTAGAGGGGAGGAGACAAAATGTTGGAAGGTATGAGAGTTATTTTAGATTTTTTAGCTGTTGTTTTATGTGTTGTGGAAGTTTTTCAATTGAAATTGACAAAAAAGAAAATAAGATGGATTGTGGCAATCCCGTTTTTGATAGGAATTTTTGTGATATCTGGATTTTATGAAAATAATATGTTGCGCTTACCGCTTATGCTATTGTTTATGACAATAACATATATGGGACTTTTATGTGGGCCTTGGATGAAAAAGATTACGATATATTTATTTTCTATTTTTAATTTGCACATTATATATTTACTCGTCGAATTATTGATAAAAGCCCTTGGCTTTTATTGTCCGAAAATTCTATATATCGCTGAGTTGGTAGAATCTTCTCTGGTGATTATATGTATTATGATTTTTTCCCATATTATAAAGAAAAATAAAAACTGGCCAAAATGGCTGGAAAAGATATCAGCAAAATACTACTTTTTTGGCTTTTTGTGTTCCTTTGCGGCATCCGGAATTGCCACCTTTGTGGATACACAGATAAAATATAGCAGTCCGAAAATTCGGATTACAGTTATGATATTAGTAATCATAATAAGTGTATTTTTATATATGATGGGAGTCGGACTGCTATTCGTAGATTCACTGCGGCAATATTATAAGGAAGAATGTATTCAAAAGGATGAATATTTACGTCTTTCCAGACTGCATTACAAAAGTTTAATGGAAAATATGAAAGAGGTACGCAAGATGAGACATGATATGAAAGCACATTTGAGTGCGATGTCCTATCTGACAGAGACGAAAGATTGGAAGAAACTCTCTTCATATTTAGAAAAGACGGGTGGAGAAATATATAGTAGGGGTGGCCGAATGATAGACGTAAATCACGATTTAGTCAATGCAATTTTGTCGGAGAGTATTGGAAGAGAAGAAGATCTTTCGTTTCAATATGAGGGATATCTGCCGGATGACATTAAGATAGATGATTACGATTTGTGCACTATTTTTTCTAATCTCATATCGAATAGTATAGAGGCCTGTGAACAATTAGAGGGAATAGAAAAGAGAATTGTGCTCTGCATTAAAATTTTTCAGAATAATTTATATATTCGTATCGAAAATCCAGTACAAAAAGATGTGGAATTGAAAGAAATTGGAAAGAAAACATCGAAAGGAGATAAAGTGAATCATGGATATGGAATTCAGAATATTATCACAGCTGTTGAAAAATACCAAGGCGAGGTAGAATTTCGCTGTGAAAATAGAATATTTTCGGTGGAAATTATTTTTGTAGATATCTTAGATTAACCGTTTATTCCGATATCTGACCTCCGGTTCCGGTTTGATTGAAAAAGGCGAAATATGAGTCATATAATCAGACAAAGGAGAGGTAACAAATGATGACGTTTTCTGGCCTATATAGGGATATTTGGGAATACATATTTAAGTTATTGGGAAAGTAAGAATACTGTATATAATTAACCGGTTATTGGTTAAGGAAAGAAATGCTTGTGCGAAAAACTGATTTTTTATAGCCTCTACTTTAAAAGCGAAAGAAAAACAAAAAATTCCTGCGAAAGATTTTTTGAAATGAAGAATTTTATAAATCTTTTACAGGAATTTTTGTTTGAAATATCCGTAGATTATCGGGTGAGTGTCAACGTAAAAATAAATTCTGTTCCGACGCCTTCTGTGCTGATAACATTGATATTTTCACCGTGTGCTAGAATAATTTCTTTCACGATAGAGAGCCCAAGACCGGTTCCGCGCTTATCACGTCCGCGAGAAAGATCTATTTTATAAAAACGATTCCAGATTTTGTTGAGGCTGTCTTTTGGCACACCAATACCAAAATCTTTGACAGAAATATAGGCTTTCTCATGGATAGAGGTGGTCTCTATAATAATTTGAGAATCTGTTTGAGAAAATTTGATGGCATTGTCAATCAGATTGTATAGTACTTGTTGGATTTTTCCCATATCGGCATGAACACGGAGGGAAGCAGGGGCTAAAAGCAATTGGAATTGTAGATGTTTTTCACGGCAGGCACCTTCGAATGTCTCTGTGGTTTTCTGGATAATATCATTGATGTTAAAATCAGTGATTTCCAAAGCAACAAATTTTCCGTCGTATTTGTTCAATTCTAAAAGGCTTTCTGTAAGTTTTTCTAATCTTTCTGTTTCAAATAAGATGATATTCAGATATTTTTCCTGCATTTCCGTTGGGATGGTCCCATCTAAAATTGCATTGATGTAGCCTCGGATAGAAGTCAGAGGAGAGCGAAAATCGTGTGAGACATTGGAGATAAAATTTCTTTGATTTTCTTCAATCGTGTTTAGTTTATCTGCCATATAGTTTAAAGAGGCGGCGATATATCCAATCTCATCATCGTTGTCGTGAACGGGGATTGGAGTGTCATAATTGCCTTTTGCGTATTCTTGTGCTCCGATAGAGAGAGCTCGGATAGGACGGTAGACTAGGAATAGAAAGATTGTAAATAAAAAAGCGGCAAAAAGCAACAGAATGAACCAAGAAAGATAAGCAATATCTAGAAGTTCTGTATGAAAAATAAAAAGATCATGCAATGGTCTGTGGATAATTACGTAAAGGGGGAATTTCTTTTCCGTATCGATAGGAGATAGGACACTCAGATGTCTTTTTGAAAAAGAACCGTAGAAATCTCCAAATAAAAAGTTTTTCTTATTAAAATCTTTGAGATTAAAATTGTCTATTGCTTTCTGGGAATTGGCAAAACCGTCTGCGGTAAATGTCAGGAGTACGTCGCCCTCGGAATCCATAATCCAAATCTGGGAACCTAGATAGCGACTTAAATAGGTCAAGGAACTTTTGACATTTTCACTTAGAGATGAAAGGTCTTTTTCATCATGGGAAAGAGAAAAGGAGATAGCGGAAGCTGTACGGTGTAGAATTTTCACCTCATCATGTTTTAATTTTTCAAAAGAAAGCTTGGATATCAAAACTGCCACAGTTAAAAAACCACAGATTCCAAATAAAAGAAATCCCAATAATAATTTTGTATAAAGTGATCGTTTCATCATCACACCTCAGACTATTTCACTTCGAATTTATAACCAATTCCCCATACTGTCGCAATTTTCCAGGACTCGTGATCTTTGATTTTTTCCCGCAATCGTTTGACATGGACATCGACAGTGCGGGTATCGCCGATATATTCATATCCCCAGATATTGTCTAAAAGTTGTTCTCTGGTGAATACCTGATTCGGAGAGGAAGCCAGGAAATAGAGAAGCTCCAATTCCTTTGGAGGCATATCAACGGCTTTTTCATAATAGAGAACAGAATAGTTGGATAGATTGATCACAAGATCATCATAAGTTACGCATTTAATGTCCGGGGATTGGGGAACCGTTGTGGTATTTGGCTGATATCTTCTTAAAACTGCCTTGACCCGCGCAACTAGTTCTTTGGTATCGAAAGGTTTCAACATATAGTCGTCAGCGCCCAGCTCAAGACCAAGCACTTTGTCAAAGACTTCACCTTTGGCGGAAAGCATGATGATTGGCGTATTTGCTTTGGCACGAATTTCACGGCAGACCTGATAACCGTCGATACCGGGCAGCATCAGATCCAAAATGATCAGATTTGGCTGATAACTGTCGAAAACTTCCAGAGCCATCTCACCGTCATGTACCATACGGGTGTGAAAACACTCTTTTGTCAGATAAAGGGAAATTAGTTCTGCAATATTTACATCGTCATCTATGATGAGGATTTTTTGTTTGTTCATAAAATGGCCTTCTTTCTTATTTGAATTCCGCGATTGTGACTCCGGCGTCTCCTTCACCAAATTCAGCTAAACGGTAATTTTTTACGTATTTTGCTTTCCTCAGATAGGCATGTACGGCATTTCGTAAGGCTCCGGTGCCTTTTCCGTGAACAATTCGAACCGAAGATAAGTGAGCAAGATATGCGTCGTCGAGATATTTATCTAATTCGTTGAGAGCTTCGTCCACTGTCATTCCAAGAAGCTTAATTTCTGTAGAGATACTGGCACTTTTGCTCATCTTGATTTTGCCGGCGCTGGTTTTTTGGAATTTCTTCTCATTGATATTGGTATCGTCTGGAAGCAGGACTAAGTCTTTTAAATTGACTTGGGAGCGTAAAATTCCCATCTGTACAAAAAGGTTTCCTTTGGCGTCCGGAAGGGTGTGTACTGTTCCCTTCAAATTCATGCTGAGTACTTTGACAGAGTCGCCGATACGCAGTTTTTTGGGCGCGTTGGTGTTTGATTTTTGTATCTTTGGACCTGTCATCTTCTTTTCCACTTCGCCCATTTTTTTTCGGAGTTTTGCGCGCTCTCCTTCCATTGTCTTATTATCTGCTTGGACAGTTCCATATTTTTGAAAGTTTCGGATCGAAAGATCGGCAAACTCTTTTGCTTCACTTAAAATTTTATGCGCCTCTTCATTTGCCTGCTGCAGAATTTTTTCACGGCTGTTGTCGAGTCGTTTTTGCTTTTCTTCTAGCTTTCTTTTGAGGCTTTCGATTTCAGCTTTGTAGGAACTGATCTCTAACTGTTCTTTTTCGATCGTGACACGGCTGTCCTCTAAACGTGCAATTAAATCCTCGAAATTCTCTTCGTTTTCTGTGATTTGAGACTTTGCATCTTCAATAATGGAATCGCTTAAGCCCAGCTTTTTAGAAATGGCAAAGGCGTTGCTTTTTCCAGGAATGCCGATTAAAAGACGATAGGTTGGACTCAGGGTTTCCATATCAAATTCACAACAAGCGTTTTCTACGCCCTCCGTGGAGATGGCATAGACTTTGATCTCACTGTAATGCGTGGTCGCCATGGTGCGTATCCCACGGGAATGAAGCTGTGAGAGGATGGAGATGGCAAGGGCAGCTCCTTCTGTGGGATCTGTTCCGGCACAGAGCTCGTCGAAAAGTACTAAGGAGCGTTCCGATACATGCTCCAGGATTGACACGATGTTGGTCATATGGGAAGAAAAGGTACTCAGGTTCTGTTCAATACTCTGTTCATCTCCAATGTCGGCAAAGACGTCCGTAAAGACAGAGAGTTCACTGTTGTCGTTAGCAGAGATATGAAGTCCAGCCTGTCCCATCAGGGTAAAGAGTCCGACCGTTTTTAGGGAGACTGTTTTGCCACCTGTATTTGGGCCGGTAATAATCAGTAAATCGAAGTCAGTTCCGAGATGAATGTCGATGGGAATGACTTTCTTCGGGCTCAAAAGTGGATGGCGGCCTTTTCTAATCCGGATTCTGCCCTCTGTGTTAAATACCGGAGCTACACCGTTATAATCTTTTGCGAGCAGAGCTTTTGCAAAGATAAAGTCCAGTTCTACTAAAATGCGGTAATTTTCCAAAATGTAAGGAATGTATTCGGAAACTTGATTACTCAAATCAGCAAGAATTTTTTCAATTTCTTCTTGTTCTTTTAAAGAGAGCTCTTTTAATTCATTGTTTAAGTTTACAATGGCGAGAGGCTCGATAAAGAGTGTGGAACCGGTGGAAGACTGATCGTGTACCATTCCAGACACCTGATTCTTATGCTCTGCTTTGACTGGAAGGCAGTAACGTCCGTTGCGCATCGTAACGATATTATCCTGAAGATATCCACTTGCAGAGGCAGAATTTAGGAGATTGTTAATCTGAGCGTGGATGCGATCCTGCATGCCTTTTATACTGCGTCGAATGGATTTTAAATTGCTGCTGGCTTCATCGCTGATTTCATCGGAAGAGATAATGCATCTTCGAATTTCATTTAACAGGGGAGTTAAAGGCTCAATTCCATCAAACAAAAGATCCAAAGAATCCCGAGAGACGTCCTCACGATCGTTTCTGGAAAACGTTTTTGCGCGTTTGGCCACTTCTAGCAGGGAGGCGAGTCGGAGTAATTCTTCAAGTCCAAGAGCAGCTCCGATTTCTAATCTTTTCATAGAGGCAGTGATATCGTGCACCCCGAGAAAAGAGAGATTTCCTTTTTTGAAAATGCGGTTTAGGGCATCGCCTGTCTGTCTTTGAGCCGACGTGATTTCCTCTAAATCGGTCATAGGTATTAGGTTTTTACAACGTTTTTTGGCCGCGTCGCAATTCGCGTGGCGCACCAACAAATCTATAATTTTATGATATTCTAAAGTTCGTAATACTTTTTTATTCATTGTTATTCTCCATTGTTTGTTTCTGAATCTAAATTGTTTTGACGAAGGGAGCAAATAGAATCGTCAATGTAACCCTATTTTACCCTAAAATGTTTTGAATGAAAAGACAAAAAATCTTGCAACGTCTGTGGGGAAAACGTATAATGGGAGAAAAGTAGTAATTTTGAGTCAGCTTGGCTTTTCAGGCTAGAAAGGATGCACGTTGTGCAAAGAGATATATGAGATTTATAGAGACACTCCAAGAGGGAGAGAGAATTAGCGAAATTTATTTGTGCAAATTTAAGCAATCTGCTTTGACGAAAGCGGGAAAACCATATGAAAATGTTATCTTGCAAGATAAAACGGGAACATTAGATGCGAAAATTTGGGATGTCTCCTCGAATGGAATCGATGAATTTGATTCCCTGGATTACGTACAGGTAACGGGAGATGTGACCTCATTTCAGGGATCACTGCAGTTAAATATCAAACGTGCGCGTGTGGCACAGGAGGATGAGGTTGAGCCTAAGGATTATCTTCCGGTGAGTGAAAAAGATATTCCGCAGATGTATGAAGAGTTGCTACAGATGATTAAAAGTATAGGAAATCCCTATCTGAAAAAGCTTGCAGAAAGTTTTTTTAAAAATGAGGAATTTGGGAAACGGTTTCGAGTTCATTCCGCGGCAAAAAATGTGCATCATGGTTTTGTAGGCGGATTATTAGAACATACGTTAAGTGTTGCGAAAATATGCGATTATTTTGCGGGTGCCTATCCTTTTTTAAATAGAGATTTATTGGTCTGTGCGGGAATGTTTCATGATATTGGAAAATTGGAGGAATTATCGGCGTTTCCTGCAAATGATTATACCGATGCGGGACAATTGCTGGGTCATATTATGATCGGGGCAGAAATGGTTGGAGAACATATTCGCGCGATCCCTGGATTTCCAAAAGGACTTGAGACGGAATTAAAACATTGTATTTTAGCACATCACGGCGAACTGGAATTTGGTTCCCCAAAAAAACCGGCGCTTATGGAGGCATTAGCGCTGAGTTTTGCTGACAATGTGGATGCAAAGATACAGACAATGAAGGAGGCTCTTGGGGCGGTGCCGGAAGGCAACACGGAATGGCAGGGATTTAATCGGTTTTTGGGTACAAATATTCGCAGAACAGGAGAGTAGACAGACAGGTGCCAATTTGAAGGAGTTCAAATTGGCACATTTTTATCAATAAGAGGAAAAAGATGAAAAAAAACGATATTATAACATTGAGAATTGAGGATATGGGTGTTCATGGAGAGGGAATTGGAAAAGCGGACAATATCCCTCTTTTTGTAAAAGATGCTTTTATTGGAGATCTGGTGTCCGTGAAAGTGATGAAAATGAAAAAAAACTATGGTTATGCGAAACTTTTGGAGATTTTGAAGCCATCTAAAGATCGCGTAACGCCAAAATGTGAGTTTCATAGAACTTGCGGGGGCTGTCAGATTCAGGCACTTTCCTATGAAAAACAGCTGGAATATAAAGAGCGTAAAGTGCGTAACAATTTGAAGCGTATCGGAGGTTTTTCGGAAACATTATTGGAACGGATTACAGAGCCGATTATTGGCATGGAAGAGCCGTATCATTATAGAAACAAGGCACAGTTTCCAATTGGAAAGGATAGAGAGGGAAATATTGTTGCGGGATTTTATGCCGGGAGGACGCACACAATTATACCAAATCGAAATTGTCTGTTAGGGCTGCCCTTAAATGAAAAAATATTAGATATCGTTTTAAATTTCATGGAGAAATATCACATAGAACCTTACGATGAGCAAACGCAGACAGGAGTTGTCCGCCATGTGTTAACTCGCTATGGTTTCACTACAGAAGAATGGATGGTCTGTCTGATTATCAATCAGAGGGAACTGCCATATGCAGATAGTTTTGTATCGGAGCTGTGTAAGCTAGAAGGAATAAAAAGTATTTCGATCAATATCAATATGGAAAATACAAATGTGATTTTGGGCAAGGAGACAAAAATACTTTGGGGGAGTAGCTATATTACGGATTATATTCATTTGCGGACCGGAGAGGATTGGAACGTGGAAGGGGATGGAATTGCCTATCAGATTTCGCCGCAGTCGTTTTATCAGGTAAATCCGATCCAAACGGAAAAATTGTACAGTACAGCCCTTGCTTATGCCGGTTTGACGGGAAAAGAACGCGTGTGGGATTTATATTGCGGGATTGGAACAATCTCCCTTTTTTTGGCGAGGAAGGCAAAAAAGGTATCAGGAGTTGAGATCGTTCCTCAGGCAATTGCCGATGCGAAGAACAATGCAAAAATCAATGGGATTACGAATGCAGAATTTTATGTCGGAAAGGCGGAAGAAGTCCTGCCGGAGCACTATAAAAAGACCGGGGAGAAAGCGGATGTAATTGTGGTGGATCCGCCGAGAAAAGGGTGTGATGAAAAGTGTCTAGAGACGATTGTGAGAATGGAACCTGAGCGTGTGGTCTATGTCAGCTGTGATTCAGCGACGTTGGCAAGAGATTTGAAATATCTGTGTGAGAGAGGATATCAGTTGGAGCGGGTGAGGGCTTGTGATATGTTTGGGCATAGTGGGCATGTGGAGACAGTCAGCTTACTGTCCAAATTTCATGCAGATCAACATATCGAGGTGGAGCTTTAGATGGACGAGCCTGGTTTAACGGCTGCGGAGAGCAAAGTAGCCTATGAGGAAATCAAAGATTATGTTTGAAGATAATAAAAAATAAGCTCATATTTTGGGACATCTGATTTTTTAGAACATTTGAGTTGGGAACAGCATATTCCCGTAAATGAAGGGCAAACATACGATGATTTAATGTGGATGTATCAACAGAAATGAATTTTATAAGGTAAAAAGGGAAATTAGATTGGAAGGAAAATTTAGAAATTGTTTTAGAGCAGCGGAATATTCGATCTATGCTCTTATATTGGCGACCAACAGGATGACATTGAGTTGTGCTATGAAAATGAGAATATATGCTGGAATTAGAAAAGAATGTGAAAAACGATAAATATATTTTCGGTTAAGACAATGCCATGAAAGCGGAAGCAGGTCAAACTAGACCAATTCCTGAATTGTCTATCAAAGTATATCTATGGTAAAATTTTAAGAAACTTGGAGACAGAATCATGAGTAAAAAACTTTCAGAAATGAGTATAGAAGAATTGTGGCAGTTGTTTCCTATTGTTTTGACAAAACATCGCTCATGCTGGAAACAATGGTATCACGACGAAGAGGCAATGTTGAAGCAGATATTTCCTCCAAATGTTCAAATGAATCATGTAGGAAGTACAGCGATTTGTGGTATATGGGCGAAGCCAATTATTGATATTCTTGCGGAGGTTCCTGAGAAAAATGATTTTGAAGATATGAAGGAATTACTTATACGCAACGGCTATACATGTATGAGCCAAAGTCCGGGTCGAATGTCATTTAATAAAGGATATACGGAAAACGGTTTTGCAGAAAAAGTATTTCATTTGCACGTAAGACAATCGGGAGATCACGATGAACTGTATTTTCGAGATTATTTAAATGAGCATGAAGATGTGGCAAAAGAGTATGAAAAGATGAAATTAAAACTTTGGAAAGAGTATGAATATAACAGAGACGGATATACGGAAGCGAAAACAGAGTTCATTCTGGAATATACAAATATAGCTAAAAGACAATTCTTGTGACGTCATCTTTGCTTATTTGGGGGACCACGTAACCAAAATTCAAATACCTGTAAAAGAGTAAAATGTTTTGCGACTGTGCAGAGCATTTTATTTTTTTACTTATATTTTTGATACAGTGCGAGGTTTTCGGCCTATATATACCAGGTCTAAAACGTGTAGAGACACCAGAGTTTAAAACCGTGTGACAATGAAATGAGGGTTCTACAGAATAGGCTTTGCAAATCTTTATGAAATAATGCTATTGTCGTTGCAAAAAGTAGTGGATATGCTACCATTAACGCAGGCGATAAAGTTGTTAAAGGCAGTAAAGTTGAGGCTGCCCTTAGAGTCAGTTCGGGATTCCATCCATTTTTTTAAATGGGAATAGTATGTTTGTGGAGTAGCTTATAGATAAAAATAGACTATAAAAGAGGTGTCGATTTTGGAAAAGAAAACGAGAGAACAGGAAAGAAAATTATTGCAGGAGTATCCTATATCGGACAAAGATTTAGCAGAGCAGTTTGAATTTAGGAATATTCATGAGAAGGAAGCGGATCAAGCCGTCGTGATCGAGCGAATCTGTTTTCCTCCAAATGAGGCTTGTTCTGAGAAAAATATGAAAGACAGAATAGCAAAGGCTCCGGAATTATTTTTGGTTGCAGTTGATAAAAAGAGCGGTAAGATTGCAGGCTTTTTAAACGGATTAGCGACGAATGAAGATACATTTCGAGATGAATATTTTACAGATGCAACATTGCATATTCCAGACGGAAAAAATATCATGTTGTTGGGTCTGGATGTGTTGCCGGAGTATCGCGGACAGGGACTTGGCAAAAAGATTATGTATCAATATCTTAAACGTGAGCATGGGAAAGATCGTAAAATGCTTATATTGACATGTTTGCAGTCAAAAGTAGGGATGTATAAAAAGATGGGATTCCGAGATAAGGGGATTTCAGGTTCGTCTTGGGGTGGAGAAGAGTGGCACGAAATGAGTCGGGTGATTGGAGTAGAGAAATAAAAATGATTTATGAAGTAAAAGGCACAAAAAGAATAGCGGCATTCTTTGAGGGATGGCAGGAGACTATGATTTGGTCCTGCCTTCAGGGCGTGATGGGACATCTGTATGCCGATTCGCTTGAGAAGCCGAAATCTGTGATGGCAGTACTGGGAGATTTCTGCTTTTTTGCGGGAATGCCCAATTTGGAGTTGGTAGCCTATAAGTTAAGAGGGAACAAAAAGGATTTTATGATTATGACAGCTTCTTCACCGGAGTGGTTTTCCGTCATTGAGTCTGTTTATGGAAAAAAGGCGAGAAAAGTCAGACGCTACGCCATGAAAAAGGAGTCGGATGTATTTGACAAGGAAAGATTAAGAACTTTTACAGAAACCATTGAGGAGGGTGTAACATTGCATATGATCGATCAGAAAATATTTGATCTTTGTAAAGGGCAGGAGTGGAGCAGAGACTTTGTATCGCTATTTTTAGATTATGATGATTATCGGAAAAAAGGGCTTGGCGTCGCTGCTCTTAGAGATGGTGAACTGATTGCGGGCGCATCCTCGTACAGCAGATATCGGGATGGTATTGAGATTGAAGTCGACACCAAGGAGGAGTATCGCAGACGGGGACTGGCAACGGCATGTGGAGCTAAATTGATTCTTGAATGTCTCGATCGCGGACTCTATCCGAGTTGGGATGCGCAAAATCTGTGGTCTGTTGCATTGGCGGAGAAACTTGGGTATCATTTTGATGATAGCTATACGGCATACGAAATCTTAGATAATGATTGAACTAACGGACCAATCCAAAATAGAAAGAATACCTGGAATAGGAAGTGTGTTTGAGATATAATGAAAAAATAGCATACATGAAGAGGAGATTGATATGATAGAATGGCTAATACAGAATAAGGAATGGGTATTTAGTGGATTGGGAATTGCTGTTATTTCGGTCATATTTGCAATCATAAAAGCGAAAAAGTTTAAAAGTGATAAAAATATTGTCAAAAATAGCAGTGTGATACAGATTACAAATGTGACATCCGAGAAAGAGAAATCAAACATAAAAATTGTCGATATTTCTTTTCCAAAAAGTAGGGACTTCATCATAGATATAAAATTGAGAAATATCGGAGATCAGGTGACCTATATCAAAGAGATCGCGTTTGATATTTTGGACTATTACAGTATGGGGAATCCGCAGGTAACTCAGTACCAATTGATTCCGTCTTCCAATACATATGATGTGGTTTTGGAAAAGAAAGAACGGCAAATCTTTAAAGTCTCACAGGGGATTGGTGCGAATGAAGTGGATCGATTTCAGATAAAAATGGCCAGTTCTATACCAGAACCCCGTATGCCAGCGATCTATTATTTGTTTTTATCGATTATCTATGATGAGGACAGTAAAGTAGAGAAATCAGAAAAGCATATTTGGGCTGTTCCGTCAAATAGAAAATGGGCAGGATGTTATGTAAGCCATATGGATATGGAAATTGCGAAGAAAAATTATCTGGAATTAAAGAGATTTGATAGCTATGATGGAAGAAAAAGCGAGCATTTTGTAAATATCTTGGAGAGTTATGAAAAAAACAAATCAGATTTTTTAAAAGGAAATCAATAGAGGTTGCTTGTGCAGGAAAAGTCTTGTATCGTCATATAAAAATATGGTAAAATATCTTCAAAAGTAATCGAATAGTGGAAGAAGAATGATTGTAATAAAAAATAAGAAATCTATGGAGAATTGCAATGCAAATATATGAAGTAGAAACAGATGAGTCCCTGCGGTCGATACTGGAATATGGAACGCCGGAATTTCCGTTTACTTATTATTATGATGAAATTAACAGGTATCATGAAAAATCAGTAGAGTGGCATTGGCACAATGAACTGGAATTATCT
>JAAVYC010000123.1 GCA_022790905.1 Lachnospiraceae bacterium
CCCCAGTCTCCATGTGCCAAATTTTTCAGATAAAGCCCAAATTGCACATAAACCGGCTTGTCCAAATTATATCTTTCCTCTAATACTTTCTGTGTGGCCGGGCTAAGCGCTTTCTCTTTATTGAAAGGTCCGCCTGGTATCAGGTTCATCGCGAAAAAAGTAATCGCACTGATTACAAATATTGTCACGATGGCAAGAAATAATCGATTTACAATATATTTCTTCATTTGTTTCACTCCTCGCTTTGAGATTACATTTTTCCATTGGCAAAGCTGCCATAGAAATAAAAAAAGGATCCGAGACCTGCTGCTTGCTTCTTCGCATCCCAACTATAACCTCTTTTTTTCAAAATTATATACTTTATTTTATCATTACAAATTTTAGTTTGTCAATAAAATCAGCTATATTTTCCTTTTTTTTATATATTATATACAAAAAGACCATAACTCTTTTCAAAATAAGAGTTACGGTCTTTGCGTACGGGCAACAGGACTTGAACCTGCACGGTCTCCCACTAGAACCTAAATCTAGCGCGTCTGCCAATTCCGCCATGCCCGCATTTGGACTTCCGTTATCCTATTCTAAAGGAATTGGAGCCCTTTGTCAATTCTTTTTATAATAAGACTTTATCGCCTTCCTCGTATGGGGCCAGCGCCAAGACTATTTTTAAATTGACATCGCCATCATTGCGCAGCATATGTGTATCCCCTGGCTCCAAATGTATATAACCGCCTTCTTCCAAAATATGGTCTTCTCCATTTACGGTTATTGTCAGAGTTCCCTCCACCACATAAAAAACTTCCTGTCTCTTCTGGTGATAGTGACCCTCCATTGACTGACCAGGCAGTATCTGTAACAGACCAAAACTCATGCGTGGACCATCTTCCAAATATTTCGGACCATAATCTCCATGGCGATATTCTTTGTCTTTTTCATTCAATTTAAACATATTCTTTTTCCTTTCTTTTCATAATTCCAGAACAGATTTCAAAAACTTAGACAAATGCTATCAAATTAAAACAACACATCAATGCCATTACGTAAAAAATAAGTACAATAGGGATCTTCTAATCCTTGATCTGTGATTACTGTATTCATCTCATCCAAACGGGCCAGCTTGTACAAAGATTGCTTGTTAAATTTCGTGTGATCTGCTAATAAGTACGTCTGCTCAGAGATCGCCAGCAAAGCCCTGTTATTTGGCACCTCTTCGACAGAAGGATGCGTAATCTGTCTTCCCAGACTGATTGCACTCACTCCAAAAAAACACTTTTTTACTGTAAACTGATGAATATAATTCTCCGCGTCATATCCTATGATCATTCCCGACTTCGTTCGTATCTTTCCCCCTGGAATATAAACTTCCACATTGGGAATGGCTGCGGCCTTTGCCGCAATATTCACATTGACCGTCAAGATTGACAGCGGGACTTTGTCCGCGATATGGTTTAAAACGCACTCCACTGTGGAACCTGAATTTAATGCAATGATATCTCCCGGCTCAATCAACTCCGCAGCCCGCTTTCCGATTTGGTTTTTCAAATCATAGTTCAAAGTTCTCTTTTGTATCATCGTATTTTCCTGTATCTGCGTCCCAAAAGCATGCGACGAATTCTGTAACTGAGCACCTCCATATACGACGGAAATTCCCCATTCTTCTGACAAAGCTTTTAAATCCCTGCGAATAGTTTCCTTTCCCACGTTATAGTATTCTGCTAAGTCATTCACCCGCACCGATCCTTTTTTGTGAAGTAACTCCAATATTTCCTGTCTTCTCTCAACTGCAAGCATCTGTTCTCTTCTTTCTGGATTGATCAAACGGCACCAACCTGAACCTGTTCAAATTGGCACCGTTAAGCTAAATAGGCAACAAATTTATTTTACCATGGATCTTCTCTCTACACAATTCTAATTCTCATTCTTTTTGTTTACTTCATTTCTTCTAGATAATACACTACTTTTTTATCTTTAAAAATATTTTTTAAAGTCTGATAAGCCGTCGGTTCAAAGACTAAGATTTTTTCTGCTTTTGATTTCTGAATATCAGCGCAAGCATCTTCCCTGACCGCTTGTTCCATTTTCTGATTCTTTGCAAACAGGCAATATTCTGCTCCAATTGGCTTTTGCCAAATGGTCAGTTCATTGACTCTCGCATCACCTTTTAAAAGAGGTATAAATTCCTGACTATTTGGAATTTGTTCCTCTGAATCTCCAGGGATCAATTGATTTAGCAGATTTCCATTCAGCAGATAGCGCAGATTAAAACTGCCCGCATACACATACATTTTTTCTTTTTCCCTGATTGGTTCTAAAATTTCCGGCAAATAGATCACTTCAAAAGCAGTCTTCATATCTAGCTTTTCGGCAAATTTTGTGAGCAAATAGGCTGCTTTTGCCGAAAGTACCATAACTTTTTTTGCTCCCAGATCCTCATATTTTTGAATCAGTCTTTTTAAATGAGCAGCACCTTCCTCCACCAAGCCATATGCAAAATATTCAAATCCCAGATATTCCGATTTCGCCTCATTGGAAAATGCGATCTTATGTGCTTTCAGATAAACATTTAGATTCTTCTCGCTCTCTTTTCCACAGTGGGCTGTCTCATCATCTAACAAGATTGCCATATCAGAAACTTGATCCATCGGAAGCTTCCATGCAATTGAATCTGATAAATGATTTGCATGTATCTCCAGCGCTTTTTTAAATTCTTTTACCTGCGGCGCATCATAACCCTTTTCCAACAACATCTGTCTGCACAAAATGGTTGCATCCGTGCCATCTTCCGCACATTCTCCAAAATTCTGCCAGCGCTCTCCCTGTCTGGACAAAATACCTGCAAAATTGATCTCTCCAATATAATCCGAGATTGGCAACTCATCTTTCCACACGGCTCTTGCAAGCTGCAATCTTCTGGAAGGATAGTGATGCATCATTCTCGTCGCCCGAAATTCAGGACAATAGCAGACTGCCTGGTCCATATGTATCACCTGGTGATTTAACGTTTCCTCATAGTTCTCAAGTCTGTATTTTATCATAATCCAAGCACTCCTTTATTCAATAGACCCCGAGGATCTAACGCATCTTTGATTTTTTTCATAACTTCCATTCCCGCCTCACCGTGCTCATCTACCAGATATTTTGCCTTCGCTTTGCCGCTGCCATGGTGATGTGAGACATTTCCGCCATATTTCAGACTGGTGCGGATTGCGAGATCGAGACATTCCTCGTATCGCTTCTCTCCCTCAAAATCATCTCCGCCCGTCTGTGCATGGAAAATAACATAGACACTTGCACCCGTATGATATACATGTGAAAAATGACAGTCCACACTGGTACATAACGGTTCTAAAGCATTTCTCATCTCTCTCCACACATCTACGATACAATCCCAAGGCGCCGCCACTTCAATGGCATCGGCCGTTCCGCCCCGCATTGCATCGTGATCCAACATCTTTTTCGTTGAAAATCTAGAGTGAAACCATGCAATACCGGCTTCCGTCCCTTTATTGACTCCTCCATTTTTCTCACAGAATTCCTGGACAAGTTCTCGGTCCAGATCTACCTGCTTTGCCAATCCCTCATATCCTAGAATTAACATAACTTTTCCTTGGTCATAGTGAAATTGCTGCAATTTTGGAATTGCTTCTTCCTCATCATAGAGACGCACTACTGCAGGATGTACATTATTCTGTACAAATTGGCGAATGGAATCCAAACATTTTTCCGTACTCTCAAACGTATATGCCTCAAAATAACGTTTCTCGGCAACCGGATAGATTTTCATTTCCACTTTCGTCACGATACCATAGACGCCCTCCGCACCCAGAAATAGCTGATCCATCTCCGGACCTGTAGATGCTTTTGGACATTTATGGCTTTGATAAATATGCCCGTTTGGCAGTACCACTTCTAGTGAATTGACCATATCATCCATTTTTCCATACTTTGTTGAAAAAGTTCCAATCGCTCTGGTAGATACCATTCCTCCGAGCACTGCACTCTGGAAGGACTGTGGATACTGTCCGCAGGTATATCCTGCCTCATTTAACAAATTCTCAAATTCTGCTCCGGTAAGGCCGGCGCCTCCGGTAGCGGTGCCGTTTACCTCGTTAATCTCAAAATCCCTGAGGCGTTTGATATCTATCATAACCTCGCCTTGCTCCGGAATGCTTCCTCCCACAATACCGGAACCTCCGCCAAATGGAATCAATCCTACCTGATGTTTCTGGGCCAGTGCTAAGATCTCACTGACCTCCTTTGTGTGATTGACCATCAACACGGCAGAAGGGAGTACTTTATACGGTCCCTGCAAAATCCATTTATATTCCCGGGGATAACAGCCATGTGCATAGATTAGACGTTCTTCTTCTCTGCACAGTACAGTTACCTCCGGCAGACTTTTTTTGATCTCTTTTAAAAAGAGTGTGACATTTTCTCTTGTCATAATTCCTCCTGATTTTGTTACTGCATTGAATCATCATCTTTTTTTAGAAAGATTTCTCGATGAGAGCCACCCACTTCTCATAGCGCTCTTTTCTTTCTTCTTCCGATATCTGCGGTGTGAACTCTCTGTCAACTTCCATCGCATTCTCAAACTCTTCCATTGTCCAAAATCCCACATGAAGTCCTGCAAGTTCTGCTGCTCCAAGACTTGTAGCTTCCACAAAGAGCGGTCTTTTTACTGTTGCATTTAACATATCGGACAATGTCTGAGCGAGGAAGTTATTTTTCGAAGCTCCTCCGTCGATTCTGATATCTGACATCGGCACTTTGGATTCTCTCTCGACTGCATCCAAAATATCTTTCAGACGGTATACGATTCCTTCTAATGTTGCACGCGCAATATGTGCTCTTGTCGTTCCTCTTGTGATTCCAGTAATCGTTCCTCTCGCAAGCGGTTTATGGAACGGTGCTCTTAATCCTGCCAGTGCCGGAATAAAGACCACTCCATTGCTGTCTTCTACAGAATACGCCATTTCTTCCGTTTCCGGGGATTCTGTGATGATCTGGATACCATCCCGCAGCCACTGAATTGCAGATCCGGTTACAGACTCATATCCTTCCAGCGCATAATTGATCTGATCTCCGATCTTCCATGCAATAACCGTATCCAATCCTTCGTCCGAGATCAGCAGATTGCTTCCAACATTGATGTCTAAGAAAGAGCCCGTTCCGTTTGTGATCTTTCCACTTCCTCCTTTTGTACATCCCTGTGCAAACAATGCCGCATGCTGATCTGCAATCGCACTTGTAATTGGAATCGGAGCGCCAAACAATTCAGGATCAGTAGAACCAAAATCTCCGGAATCATCGCGCACTTCTGGATAGATAGATACCGGTATTCCCAGATAGTCCAAAAACTCTTGATACCAGTCACCTGTCGTCAGATCATAACTTCCCATAACTGACGCATTTGAATAACTTACCGCGTGAACCTTTCCTCCTGTCAGATTCCAGATTAACCATGTATCAATCGTTCCCATCAAGGCATCGCCAGCTTCCACCGCTTTTTTGATCTCCGGCACATTGTCCAGATACCATTTCATCATCATAGATGTATAGACAGGTCCCACTGTCCATCCGGTTCTCTTTCTGACTTTCTCTCCCATTCCACTCTCATTGATCTCATTACAATCTACTGCTGTTCTGCTGTCTTGCCATACGATGGCATGATATAATGGTTTCCCTGTATTTTTATCCCATACCACGCAGGTGGCACGCTGATTTGTGATTCCGATGGCCGCAATATCATCTGCCGTGATGCCCGCTCTTTCCATCGCGTCTTTACATCGGTCAATTGTTTTCTCGTAGATTTCTACAGCATCGTGCTCCACCTTATCTTCCGCCGGTGTATATTGCATAAATTCCACGTAACTTTGTGATACGATCTCAAATTTTTTGTTATAGATCAGTGCTCTTGTTCCTGTTGTTCCCTCATCGATTACCATGATATACTTTTTCATAAAAATACCTCCTATTATTCTCCTGTTACAGTTTTTGCCGCTAAAATATGAACTCCTGTATCCAATATGTTTTCATAGATTACCTCACCCGATTTCACCGGTGCTGTTACCGATATAGAATACAGACATTTTAGACATTCCTTTATTAATTTTTTTGGTATCATATCGCTGCTGATCACTGGAAGCAGCCTGCTGTCTGCATTTTTCAGCTGTACTGTTGTTGTGAGCATCCGAATCGGATTCCCATATTCATTCTTCGCGTAATCTTCCCCCCGCTTACATGTATTTCCAGACACTGACAAAACCCCATTATCATCTGTCAGCGTAAGGTCACAGCTCAAAGGAC
>JAAVYC010000124.1 GCA_022790905.1 Lachnospiraceae bacterium
CTGTGTCGGCTTTTTCAGAGCATTCTGCAATGTACTCGCCATTTTATCACGACACTCATTACAAAATCTTCCACTCTTAATGGTCTTTCCACACTGTTCACAGCCGATTCCATATGGTGAACTCTCCGCAAAATACAATCTCTCTTCTTTGACCCACTGTTCAATCTGTCTTCTGGAGACACCATTGTCTTTCGCAATATCATTCATATTTGCATTCGGGTATGTTTCTAGATAATCCCTGACTTGAAGAAACTTCTTTTCCATACCTTCTATACATGCCGGACATAACTGCGGCCCCTGCAAATAATTAAAAAGCCTTCCACATCCTCTACAATTTTTTACTTCCATTGTCTTTCCTCCTAATATCCTTTTCCAATTGTTATGGAAAGAATGTATACCTCCTCTGCCCCCGACTTCTTCAATACGTTCGCTGCAGCATCTGCCGTGCTTCCGGTCGTATAAATGTCATCTACGACTAATACTTTTTTCCATTGTACACTATCCGTCTCTATTTTGAAAGCTTTTTTTAGATTGTTTTTTCTCTCTTTGTCATTTAGCTCCTTTTGCGGCATAGTATCGATGGTTCGCACTAAAGATCTTGTATCCACAAAAATCCCCAGAATTTTTCCTAATTCTCTTGCATATAATTCCGCCTGATTATATCCGCGCTTCTTTCTCTTATTTTTATGAACCGGAATTGGCAGAATGGCCTCTATTCCTTTATTTCTAATCCACTTCCCATAAATTCTTGCACTCTCTCTAGCATAAAAAATGGCATACTCTCTGCGCCCGCCATCTTTAAAGCGATAGATGGATTCTTTCATCTCCCCCTTGTAAAGCCAGACACTTTTCCCCTGGGCATAGGTGTGCTTTCCGCTTTTACAATCATAACAATATTCTTTGCGTTCATGTTCAATAGGCTGTCCGCATCTCTTGCAAACGGGCTCCTTTACATAAATCAATTTTTCTTTACATCGGGTACATACACCAGAAGACGGTGTATCTAGAACCCCGTCGCATAGAATGCAGCGACGGGGATATAAGATATCCAGAATTTTATCTAAGACTAAGATAAGATCATTCGATCATTTGCGAATTCTCCGCCGCTGGCTTCCTCAAATTTCGCCAACAAATCGGATACTTTGAGATTTTTCTTTTCCTCTCCTCTTACATCGTAAATGATCTTTCCCTCATGCATCATAATCAGACGGTTGCCCAGACGAATTGCGTCTTTCATATTATGCGTTATCATCAGTGTGGTGAGATTGTCTTTTGATACAATCTCTTCCGTTAATTCCAACACCTTTTTCGCCGTTTTAGGATCGAGTGCCGCCGTATGTTCATCCAACAGCAAAAGTTTTGGCTTTTTTAAGGAAGCCATCAGAAGCGTCACCGCCTGGCGTTGCCCTCCTGAGAGAAGGCCTACTTTGGAAGTCATGCGCTCTTCTAGTCCCAATCCCAACGATTCAAGCTTTTGTTTATATTCTTCTCTTTCTTTCGCAGTAATCCCCCACCCGAGAAAACGCCGCTTCCCACGACGCGCCGCAAGCGCTAGATTTTCTTCAATATTCCTGCCCGCTGCCGTTCCGTTCATCGGATCTTGAAATACGCGTCCTAAATATTTCGCACGTCTATGTTCTGGAAGCTTGGTAACTTCTATATCGTCCACCATGATCTTTCCGCTGTCTGCCGGGTAGACCCCGGCAATCATATTTAATACCGTAGATTTTCCGGCTCCGTTTCCTCCGATAACAGTCACGAAATCGCCTTCATTCAAAAGTAAATCCACGCCGTCTAAAGCTTTCTTTTCATTGATCGTTCCAGGATTAAATGTTTTGTGCAGATCCTGAATTTTAAGCATTGCCATTTCCTCCCTTCTTACCTGTCTGAGCAAAATATCTGCTCTTTAAATAAGGAATTGCAAGGAACAATGCCACGATCAACGCCGAGAACAATTTCAAATCGGTTGTCTCTAATCCAAGTTGAAGCACAATTGCAATTACTACGTAATATATGATAGCACCGATCACAACACTGCACATATGCAATGCAAAATTATGGAAAATTTTCCCAAAAATAACCTCTCCGACAATGACTGCCGCAAGGCCGATGACAATTGCACCGCGTCCCATATTGATGTCTGCCGCTCCCTGATATTGTGCATAAAGCGCTCCAGAAAGAGCTACTAATCCATTGGAAAGCACGAGTCCTAGCACTTTTGTCGCATTTGTGTTAATCCCCTGTGCCCTTGCCATATTCGGATTGCAGCCCGTAGCGCGCACACTCGCGCCAATCTCTGTTCCAAAAAACCAGTAGAGCAGTGCAATAATTACGATACAAAATACCAGCGTCAGGATGCAGGCATGCGGAATATATCGCAAACTAACGATCAGATCATACTGCACAACACTGATCGCCTGATTGGCCTTCCCCATGATCCGCATATTAACTGAATACAATCCAAGCTGGGTCAATATTCCCGCCAAAATAGGAGGAATACCGAGTGCAGTGTGAAATAATCCTGTTACCAGCCCCGCTAACATTCCAGATAAAAACGCGGCAACCAGTGCTAAATATGGATTCATTCCATTTAACATACACATAACCGCGACGGCACCGCCTGTTGCCAGGCTGCCGTCTACGGTTAAATCTGCAAGATCTAATACTTTATATGTGAGATACACTCCGACCGCCATGATTCCCCAGATCAATCCCTGGGCAATGGAGCCAGGCAGAGCGCCCATCAATGATGTTATCATAAGTTACTCTTCCTCTTTTTCAATTGCTACCATTCCATCTGGAATCTTGATTTTAAGCTCAGATGCAATTTCTTTATTATATTTTAAAGTCACTTCATCGGCATACTGAATTGGCATTTCTGCCGGATTTTTGCCCTCTTTTAAAATCTCATATGCCATAATACCTGCGTTATATCCAATATTGTAATAAGAGATACTCAGTGTTGCTAATCCACCGCCTGCACACATGTTCTCTTCCCCTGCAATAACAGGAACTTTCGCCGGTACTGTTATATTTTTTACACTCTCTATATTTGATGCCATTGTATTATCCGTTGGAATATAAAGCGCATCGCTTTCTTCCGTAGCTTTTGTCACTACCGGCTGAATATCATTGGAATCTGCCACAGTATAAACTTCTACTGTCAAGTTCGCTTTCTTTAAACATTTCTCAGCTTCCTCCGCCTGATATACGGAATTTGCTTCCGATGAGCAGTACACAATTCCTACTTTTTTTGCATCCGGTACTAATTTCTGAAGTAATTCTATCTGCTGGTCAATCGGTGCCAGATCAGCAGTTCCTGTCACATTTCCGCCAGGAGCGTCATTCGATTTTACTGTCCCGGTCGTCACGTAATCTGTAACGGAAGTTCCCACAATCGGGATATCGGCCGTTGCTGCAGCCGATGAAATAAGCGCTGGCGTCGCATTTGCCATAATTAAATCCACTTTATCGTTTACAAATTTTGTAGCGATTGTCGCACAGTTCGTCTCCTCACCCTGCGCATTCTGCAAATCAATTTTCACTTTATCCCCGAGCTTTTCTTTTAGAGCTGCCTGAAAACCTTCTGTGGCCGCATCCAAAGCCGGATGCTCTACCAACTGAATGATACCGATATTATAGACTTTATCGCCATCCTTTTTTTCTGCCTCTGTAGTTCCACTCTTCTTCTCATCTTTTGCTTTTTGTCCCGCTGTGCTACAGCCCATCAATGCTGCCGCCATTAAAACCATTGACAAAAGCAATGCAATTGCTTTTTTCATACTAAACATCCTCCATTATCTTTCTTTTTTCACATTAACACGCCAAAGTGTTAAACAATGATATTATAGCACCTTTGTCCTCTTTTATCAAGACTCTATTCCCTGATTCTATCAATAAGCGCGCTGTAGCGTACCTGTTCTGTTACATTCTGCTGCATCTGAAAAAACACATTTTCATCCCCCACCAAAGTGACACATTTTCTTGCTCTAGTCACCGCTGTATAGAGCAGATTACGATTCATCAACATTCGCGGACCACTCAACAACGGAATGACCACAGCCGGATATTCGCTTCCCTGCGCTTTATGAATTGTGATGGCATAAGCCAGTTCCAGCTCCTCCAAATTTTTAAACGAGTATTCCACCACACGCCTTTCCTCAAATTCCACGGTCACAGTCTGTGAATATTCATTGATTTGGCGAATCAATCCCATATCACCATTAAAAACGCCAAGCCCTTTGTCTATTGGCAAACCATACCTACTCTTAATCTCCCATTCCAGCTGATAGTTATTTTTCGTCTGCATCACTTTATCGCCTTCTCTAAAAATCCGCTCTCCCATTTCTTTCTCTGTTTTTCCTTCCTCTCTCGGATTTAGATACTGCTGTAAAATCCCGTTTAAACGCTCCACTCCCAACAAACCTTTTCGCATCGGAGTCAAGACTTGAATATCAAATGGAGTCGCCTCCACATACTTCGGCATTTTTTGTTTTACCAGCTGAATGACCACACTGATGATAACATCTGCATCGTAACGCTTTAAAAAAAAGAAATCTCGACTCTTATTGTCCAATAGGACCTCTTGTCCCTCGTTGATTTTATGGGCATTGACTACAATATCACTTTGACTTGCCTGACGAAAAATTTTACTCAGACATACCACTTGATATTTTTTGCTCTCTATCATATCGCGCAGTACGCTTCCAGGACCTACGCTTGGGAGCTGATTTGCATCTCCCACTAAAATCAAGCGGGTTCCCGGCACAACTGCTTTTAATAGAGAATGCATCAGGTTGATATCTACCATAGACATCTCGTCAATAATCACGACATCTGCCTCCAGAGGATTGGATTCGTTTCTCTCGAATCCCGCTGTCCCTTCGATGCCCCCATTCAATTCTAACATCCTGTGAATTGTCTTCGCCTCATACCCGCTGGCCTCACTCATTCTTTTCGCCGCGCGACCTGTAGGGGCCGCAAGACAAATATCCATTCCCTCCGACTCAAAATACTGAATCATCGTATTGATTGTAGTGGTTTTTCCTGTTCCAGGTCCCCCAGTCAGCACAAACAGCCCGTTTAAAACAGCTTCCTCAATCGCCGTTTTTTGCAATTCATCCAATTCCATCCCGCTCTGTCTCTCAAGTCTGCGAATCCGTTCTTCCATCTCTATCTCAGGAACATCATAGCGAATATCCAATTCTTTCAACATTGCCGCTGTATTTGCCTCCATCAGATAATAAGATGCTGCAAATATTTTAATCATTCCACTTTCTTCTTTTAAAATCAACTTTCGTTCCATGGCAAGATCCATGTAATGTTTTTCGATGTATTCCGGCTCTATTTCCAACAACCTTGCCGTTCTCACGGTCAATTCCTCTTTCGGAAGGTAGGTATGCCCTTCCCCGGAAGCTTGCAGTAAAGCATAAAGTATTCCGCTCCGAATACGAAAATCCGAATCTGTCCGGATTCCAGCTTTCGCCGCGATCTCATCCGCGATCCGAAATCCAATCCCCTGAATATCATCTGCAAGCCGATAAGGATTCTCTTTTAAAATCGTATAGATTTCCATCCCGTATTGCTTATAAATTTTCACCGCCAAATTCAGAGAAATTCCATAGCCCTGCAAGAAAATCATTGCCTGGCGCAAGTCCCGTTTCTCTTCCACCTGATGAGAGATTTCCATCGCTTTTCGCTCGCTGATTCCTTTGATCTCCGCTAAACGCTCCGGCTCTTCTTCAATAACGCGAAATGTGTCTTCCTGAAAATGACGTACAATTCTCGTCGCTAACGCCGGTCCCACTCCTTTGATTGCTCCTGATCCCAAATAACGTTCAATCGCCTGTATATTTTCTGGCGCTTGCTCCTCAAAAGACTCCACCTTTAACTGAATTCCATAAGTCGGATGGTCAATATACTCTCCTTTTAATTTCAGATACATCCCCTCACTAATAACAGAAAAAACGCCAACGCAGGTGATTTCATCCTCCTCCCCTGCAAAATTCATCACCGTATATCCGTTATCAGCATTGCGAAATACGATATGTTCCACATATCCTGTGACTTCTTCCATATTTTCCTCCTGTAAAGAACAACGTATCATATTTCTTGTATAGGAAATTCCGAAGAATTTCCTATACAAGAAAAGAGACTGCCATCCGACAGTCCCTCTTTCCTCATTTCAATCCAATATTTTATAAACCATAATTGCGTTTCATCTGTTCGTACAATGTCTGCGCAATTCCAAAATCTGCATTTTCAACTGCCTGTTCCGCATATTGCTGAATCATTTCCTCTTCAAAATAGTCACGAAGCTGTCCCATGGAGGCATCTTTATCCTCAGATTTCGGAACCATCTTTTTCATCTCTTTCATGACCTGCTCCACAAAATATGCCTCGAACTCTTTGCACACATCCATCAGTTCTTCTTCTGAAGCATTTGATAAATCTCCAGAAAGCGTATCGCTCAAGCGATTTGCCGATGTAGCGGAGGAAGAAGTTGTTGTCTGATCATAAATATTTCCAAAAGGATTTACTGATATACCACTCATATGTATTTCTCCTTATCTGATCTATATGTTATCTAATCTATGTCTTATCTTCTCAACTGGTTCGCCTGCTCTAACATAGAATCCGAAGCCTGAATCGCTTTTGAATTCAGCTCATAGGCTCTCTGTGCCACAATTAAATTTACCATTTCATCCGCAACCTGTACATTGGATCCTTCCAAATATCCCTGTCGTACTCCGGATCTCTTCAATCCTCCGGCTGTCGCCTCGTTCAATGGATTTCCAGATGCATCCGTCACCGTTAAAAGAGAGTTCGATAACTTTTCTAAACCAGCCGGATTATTAAACTGATATAAACCAAAACTCTGATTCATATCAACAGCGTTTCCCCGTTCATCGAGATAATAAAATTGTCCCGTACCAGTCGCTTTTACTCTCTCTGCCACCACTCCATCCGGAACACGAATCATATTACCATTAGAATCCAAAACCGGATAGCCGTCGCTTGTAGTCAAAATCGTACCATTCGGCGCAATACTCCAAGTAAAATTACCATTTCTCGTATAATAAGTATTTCCATCTCCGCCTCTCACTGCGAAAAAACCTTCCCCGTCAATCGCGAAAGCCGTATCACTTTCACTATCTAAAAGTGCCCCTTGCGTGAACATCGATGTGTTAGACGCCACTCTGGTACCTAACCCTACCTGCGCCGGAATTGGTTTGTTCTCGCCGTTTGCCGTGGTTGTTCTCGCCTGAATATCTTGATATAAGAGTGTCTTAAACTCTGTCTTTTCCGTCTTATATCCAGTCGTATTTACGTTGGAAATATTATGCGCAATTGTATCTACATTTGTCTGTTGTGCAATCATTCCTGAAGCTGCACTCCATAGGGATCTCATCATTTTAAAGCACCTCTTTCTTATACCCTACCTACCTGATTTACTGCCTTATCTAACATAGAATCTACCGTCTGAACAATCTTCTGGTTAGCTTCGTATGCTCTGGTTATAGTAATCATATCGACCATTTCGGTCACAACATTAACATTAGACATCTCTATTGTTCCCTGCTCAATGGTACCGTCTGCCGCGATAACCTGCGCTCCATCTACTGTTTGGAACAAAACTTCTCCATATTTTTCCAGATAATTGTAATCAGCAAAATCTACCAGTCCTATTTGTCCCACAACCGCGTTGTTCTGCCAGATATTTCCCTTTTCATCTATCGTAAATTTTTGATTTGCATCGATACGGATATAATTTTCGGCTCCTGGATTGGAATTCATAGCTCCATTTTGATTCAATACATAGTCACCATCCTTGGTCACCAAATATCCCTCTTTATTCACACTGAAAGCTCCATCTCTTGTATATTTAATGGAAGTCTCTCCCTGTTTATTTGTAAACGATATGGCAAAAAAACCGTTTCCAGCAATTCCCAAATCATAAGGATTGTCTGTGACACGAAAAGAACCCTGTCCATAATCCCTATATGTCTCTCCTATATGTACTCCCAAGCTGACCTCTCCAAGTGTTCTAGGCATGTTATAAGCTGAGGTATCCTTGATCTTAATAGCGTACGTATCTGCAAATGTCTGAGAGGTACTTCCCTCTTTTTTAAAACCATTTGTAGCTGCATTTGCCAGATTATTTGTCATAATGTCCATACGGTTTTGCTCATTTATCATTCCCGTATAAGCCGTGTACAGCCCCTTTACCATATAAAAATCTCCTTTCAAGTAGCGCAATGACACCGCAAGCGATGCCATCACTGATACACGTCCTGTGCTTTATTTTATCCCTCCCTGGTATGTGAATCAGTCTGCATGAAGTCTCCTTTTATTTTGGTTCCTCATGGTTTCCTGATAAAAATTCTACAAATTTTCCTGTGCCGATTGCTACACAGGTCATCGGTTCCTCCGCTGTCATCGTATTGATCCCCGTTCGATCTTCGATCAATTCTTCTAAACCGCGAAGCAAAGAACCTCCTCCTGTCAACACAATCCCACGGTCCGCTACATCCGCTGCCAACTCTGGCGGTGTCTTCTCCAGTACACTGTGAACCGCCTCCACAATCTGAAGTGTCGCCTCACGGAGTGCTTCCTCTGTCTCCTCAGAACTTACCTGTACTGTCTTTGGCAGTCCTGTCACCAGATTACGTCCACGCACATCCATCACCTCAGGCTGTGCCAATGGAAAACAGGTTCCTATCTTTATTTTGATATCTTCTGCGGTTCTCTCACCGATCAAAAGATTGTGTTTTTTTCTCATATAGCGAACGATCGCCTCATCAAAATCATCTCCTGCAATCTTAATGGAAGTGCTGACTACGGATCCTCCCAAAGAGATAACAGCAATATCTGAAGTTCCCCCTCCTATATCTACGATCATATTTCCACAAGGCCTTGCAATGTCGATTCCTGCCCCAATAGCTGCCGCAATTGGTTCCTCGATAATAGAAACTTCCCTAGCTCCAGCCTGGTAAGTCGCATCTTCCACCGCCTTCTTCTCCACTTCAGTGACACCACTCGGAACGCAGACGGAGATACGCGGTTTGCGGAAACTTTTTTTCCCATTGCTTTCTGAATAAAATATTTAATCATCTTTTCTGTCACAGTGTAATCAGAAATAACACCCTGACGAAGAGGACGCACCGCCACAATGTTTCCCGGTGTTCTTCCAAGCATCAGCCTCGCTTCTTCGCCAATTGCCTTGATTTTATTTGTATCGCGGTCAAAAGCCACCACAGATGGCTCTTTCAAAACGACCCCTTTTCCCTTAATATATACTAAAATACTTGCTGTACCTAAGTCAATTCCAATATCCGTTGAAACCATTATATGTTTCTCCTTTCCTGCTTCTCCTATCTATATCATTTATAAATTGGCTTTATCCCATCTGTCAAACCAAATATTAAAACGTCCATCATACACATTTTTCCATACTCATTCTTATTATATACAAAGACTTGATGTTTTTAAAGACTTTTTTTTGATTTTATCAAATTTAAGGCTTTCTTAAAAACCTTTCCAAAACTTCATCTAATATTCATTTTTTATTCACATTTTGTACATAATTAATCAGTATATTAGAGAGGTACTAGCTAAGGCTAATATAATTTTTCATAACTCATACCGCTTAGGTTCTTAGAACCTGAGCGGTACTCCCCGAAAAATAGCTTTCAAATCCAAGATTTGGAAGCTTTTTTATTATATTATTATAGGAAAATCTGACATATAATGGCTTTTTTCCTGCAAATCCCAGTACCAGATGACATCTTTTTATGGCCTTTTCGACTTATTATATAATAGAGTCTTTTATGATTGATATCTTATCATAAAAGACCCTATCTGACAGTTACTTTTTACAAAATTTTCTTCTATTTCCTTTTTAAATATTTTTCCAAATATTGACCTGTATAAGACTCTGGTACTTTTGCGACCTCTTCGGGTGTTCCTTGAGCGATCACAGTTCCTCCGCCATCTCCGCCCTCTGGTCCCATATCGATTACATAGTCTGCCGTTTTAATCACATCTAGATTGTGCTCAATCACAACCACCGTATTGCCGCCTTCCGACAATCTTCTCAATATCTCAATCAGCTTATGAACATCCGCAAAATGAAGACCTGTCGTCGGCTCGTCCAAAATATAAATCGTCTTTCCCGTACTCCGTTTGCTGAGTTCCGTGGCCAGTTTGATCCGTTGCGCTTCCCCTCCTGACAGAGTCGTAGAGGGTTGGCCCAAACGAATATAAGAAAGTCCCACATCGTAAAGAGTCTGTATCTTTCTGTGAATTGAAGGCACATTCTCAAAAAAACTCAAAGCTTCCTCCACTGTCATATTCAACACATCATAGATATTCTTTCCCTTATATTTTACTTCCAGGGTCTCTCGATTATAGCGCTTTCCCTGGCAGACCTCACATGGCACATAGACATCCGGCAAGAAATGCATCTCTATTTTCAGGATTCCATCTCCGGAACATGCCTCGCATCTGCCGCCTTTTACATTGAAACTGAATCGTCCTTTTTTATAGCCCTTTGCCTTGGCATCCGGAGTCGCCGCAAATAAATCGCGAATCATATCGAAGACGCCTGTATACGTTGCCGGATTTGACCGCGGCGTTCTTCCAATTGGAGACTGGTCGATATCGATCACTTTATCCAAAAACTCTACTCCTTCTATTTTACTGTGCAATCCTGGTATCGTTCTCGCACGGTTGAGTTTTTTTGCAAGAGTTTTATATAAAATCTCATTTGTCAGGGAACTTTTACCAGAACCTGATACCCCAGTGACACATGTCATAACTCCAAATGGTATTTTTACATCAATATTTTTCAGATTATTTTCTTTCGCTCCTTTTATTTTTAAAAAACCTGTCGGTTTCCTGCGCTCTTTTGGAATCGGTATCTGGATTCTCCCGCTTAAATATGCTCCTGTAACGGATTTTTCATTTTCCATAATTTCTTTTGCCGTTCCCGCTGCCACAACTTCCCCGCCGTGCTCTCCGGCTCCAGGCCCGATATCCACAACGTAATCGGCCGCAAGCATGGTATCTTCATCGTGTTCTACAACAATCAAAGTATTTCCCAACTCCGTTAGATTTCTCAGCGTACCTAAAAGTTTATCATTGTCGCGCTGATGTAGACCGATACTCGGCTCATCCAGAATATACGCCACACCAACTAAGCCGGAACCAATTTGAGTGGCCAAACGGATACGCTGCGCCTCTCCTCCCGAAAGTGTTCCCGTCGCACGCGCAAGTGTCAGATATTCCAATCCGACATCTTTTAAAAAGCCAACTCTTGCCCGCACTTCTTTGATAATTTGATCTCCAATTAACTGCTGTTGCTTCGTCAAATTCATATGATGCACAAAAACATGAAGATTTTTGATGGACATTGTCGTGATCTCATAGATATTTTTGTCGCAAACTGTAACAGCAAGTGACTCTCTCTTTAATCTCTGACCTTTGCAGACCTTACACGGTGTGATTCGCATAAAGGTCTCATATTCCTGCTTAGTACTCTCAGAGCCTGTCTCTCGGTATCGTCTCTGTACATTTTTCACAAGACCCTCAAAAGCGACATCATAGACCCCCTCTCCGCGCTGCCCTTTATAGTATACTTTCACTTTCTTTCCATTTGTACCATTGATTAATAAATCCTGTACCTTTTCTTCTAAGTCCTGAAATGGCGTTCCCAGATCAAAATCATATTCTTTCGCAAGCGCCTCCAAAATTGCATAGGCATAACTGCCGGAATCCGTACAAGACTGCCAACCCAATACCTGTATTGCTCCTTCGGAAATGGAGAGACTCTTATCCGGTATCATCAAATCTTCATCAAATTCCATCTTATATCCGAGTCCAAAACAATCCGGACAGGCACCAAATGGGTTATTAAAAGAAAAACTTCTCGGCTCAATCTCATCCACGCTGACTCCACAGTCCGGACAGGAAAAACTCTGAGAAAACTGCATGGATTCTCCGTCAATGACATCCACGGTCATCAATCCATCTGCTAATTCCAACACATTTTCTATAGAGTCTGTCAGACGTTTTTCAATCCCTTCTTTTACCATAAGACGATCCACAACAATTTCAATATTATGTTTGACATTTTTATCCAGCACAATCTCCTCTGTCAGCTCATAAATATTTCCATCTACCTGTACTCGGACATAGCCGCTTTTTTTCGCTCTCTCAAAAAGCTTTTGATGCATTCCTTTTCGCCCCCGGACAACTGGAGCCAAAAGCTGAATCTTTGTTCTCTCCGGCAACTCCATGATCTGATCTACCATCTGATCTACAGTTTGCTTTTTGATTTCCTTTCCGCAGACGGGACAGTGTGGAATCCCAATTCTGGCATATAACAGCCGCAAATAATCATAGATCTCTGTCACTGTTCCAACCGTAGAACGCGGATTGCGATTTGTGGATTTTTGATCTATAGAAATTGCGGGGGAAAGTCCCTCAATTTTCTCTACATTTGGTTTTTCCATTTGCCCTAGAAATTGTCTCGCATAAGAAGACAGAGATTCCATATAGCGTCTCTGTCCCTCTGCATAAATCGTATCAAACGCCAAAGAAGATTTTCCTGAACCGCTGAGCCCGGTCAACACCACAAATTCATTGCGCGGGATATCAACATCTAAGTGTTTCAAATTATGTTCGTTCGCTCCCCTGATTTTGATATATTTCCTTTCTTTCATCTGTTCCTCCATCTATTTCGTACTTCCCTTTATTTCTTCTACCATATGGCGCAAATCTAACATTTTATCACGCAGTTCTGCTGCCGCCTCAAAATTCAAATCTGCAGCGGCGCGATCCATCTGTTTTTTCACATCTTTGATTAATTTCTCGAGTTCTTCTCGATTCATAGATTCTGGATCTTTTTTGAAATCAATCTCTTCTTTTGCCACTTTTTTAGAAATACTGATCAGATCACGAACCGATTTTTCTATCGTCTTCGGCGTGATTCCATGTTCCTTATTATAAGTTTCCTGAATCTGTCTTCTTCTTTTTGTCTCATCAATCGCCATCCGCATAGAATCTGTCACCGTATCTGCATACATAATCACATGTCCATCCTGGTTGCGCGCCGCCCTTCCGATCGTCTGAATCAGTGATGTATGAGATCGCAAAAATCCTTCTTTATCCGCATCTAAAATTGCTACAAGAGTAATCTCCGGAATGTCCAGACCCTCTCTCAAAAGATTAATTCCTATGAGAACGTCAAACACATCCAACCGCAAATCTCGAATAATCTCTGCTCTCTCAAGCGTATCAATATCAGAGTGCAAATATTTGACGCGAATTCCCACTTCGCGCATATAATCCGTCAAATCCTCTGCCATCCGTTTTGTCAATGTTGTCACAAGCACCTTATTGTGATTCCCCGTCTCTTTTTTCACCTCTGCCAGTAAATCATCAATCTGGCCCTCCACTGGACGGACATCTACATTTGGATCGAGCAAACCAGTTGGTCGGATAATCTGCTCTGTCCGAAGCAGTTCATGTTCCTCTTCATATTCATTCGGTGTTGCAGATACAAACAGCATCTGATCTATTTTACTCTCAAATTCCTCAAAATTTAACGGTCGATTATCTTTTGCCGAAGGAAGACGAAAACCATAGTTCACCAATGTCCCTTTTCTTGCCTGGTCTCCATTATACATTCCGCGAACTTGTGGTATGGTGATATGAGACTCGTCCACAATAATCAGATAATCGTCCCCAAAATAATCCATTAACGTATGCGGTGTCGCTCCTTCCGGCATACCAGCAAGATGCCTCGAATAATTTTCGATTCCACTGCAAAATCCCGTCTCTTTTAACATCTCAATATCAAAATTTGTCCTCTCCGCAATCCTCTGCGCCTCTAACAGCTTGTCTTCTCCCTTAAGATATTTCACCCGTTCTTCCAATTCTTTTTCAATGTTCACACAGGCACGGTCAATTTTCTCCTGTGGCACGACATAATGTGATGCCGGAAAGATTGAGATATGCTCCAGCCTGCTTTTAATTTCTCCCGTCAATACATCAATTTCTGTAATTCGATCTATCTCATCTCCAAAAAATTCCACGCGTACCGCTGTATCACTGTTATTTGCCGGAAAAATCTCTACCACGTCCCCGTGAACACGAAACATACCTCTTCCAAAGTCCATCTCATTGCGCGTATATTGAATGTCGATCAAAGCCCGAATTACCTCATCCCGATCTTTTTCCATTCCTGGACGCAGTGATACCATCATTCCCATGTAATCTTCCGGACTTCCCAGACCATAGATACAGGAAACGCTAGCAATAACGATTACATCTTTTCGCTCTACAAGAGCAGCCGTCGCTGAAAGTCTCAGCTTATCTATCTCTTCGTTAATAGAAGAATCTTTTGCAATATAGGTATCGGTAGACGGCACATAGGCTTCCGGCTGGTAATAATCGTAATAGGATACAAAATACTCCACTGCGTTATTCGGAAAAAATTCTTTAAATTCTCCATAAAGCTGTGCCGCTAACGTCTTATTGTGTGAAATAATAAGCGTTGGTTTATTCAATTGTTGAATAACATTTGCCATCGTAAATGTCTTGCCGGAACCAGTGACACCAAGAAGCGTCTGAAATTGGTTGCCTTCCTGAAAACCTTTGACTAATTCTTCGATCGCCTGAGGCTGGTCCCCGGTAGGAGCGTATTGTGATACTAATTCAAAATGATCCATGATAATAACCTCTCAATTCACATATAAACTATTCGCATAATTATTTATGAATATATTTTTCATTATCTCTTTTAGAAAAAATCGCTACATGTAGCAACTTTCACTCTTTTCGCTACTCTAATTGCATTCTTACTCTCTATAAAGTCTCAAGCAATATACTATCACATCCACTTTTATAAATCAACAAATTTTGAACGTATGTTCTTTGTTCTGGTGAATTACCAAAATATTCTGCCTGTTTTATGTAATGATACTAATCCAATGACCTATTTTGGCAAATCTATTATAAACCTGTTACAGAAGGAGCATTGAACCTAGTTCTTTTTATTATTTTAAAACATCAATTATACAGTTTACAAAAAAAGCTTTTTTATTTTACATCCCTGTTGTATAATAATAGC
>JAAVYC010000125.1 GCA_022790905.1 Lachnospiraceae bacterium
ACCATACAGACCCAGATCTATCGGGCAAAGGCGTTAATAAAAAAACAAATGGAAGGAGGGCGCGGCACATGAGCGAGGAACGGAAACAAAGACATATCACAAAAGAAGAGTGGATGAAATATGCGCAGGGAACCATGAGTGAAAGAGAAGAAGAGTATCTTTATACACATGTGGGATGTTGCACTTACTGTGCAGAGCAGTTTGCAAATATTGTGGAGATGGATTTTTTTGTAGAGCCGCCAAAATACTTGTGCGAAGAGATTGTAGAACGCAGTAAAAAAGTAGATATCCAGGCGGCAATTACAGCAAAAGAGACCTCAAAGAAAATGCGGCTTTTGTTTTACAGTCTAAAAGTCGGGTTTGCGGTGGCAGCGTCGATCTTCCTACTGACGGTAACCTCAAATGTTCAGCAGGGTTCTTTAGAACCGCCGAAGGAATTGCCAAAAAAAGCGGAGAGTTCCATCACAAGAAGAATCCACCAGAGGAGCAGCAGGATTACAAGTGGTTTACAGGATGTCACAAACAAAATATTTCATATTCAAGTTAAGGAGGAATAGGAATGACGAAAAAAAAGAGTAAAGGATTGACTTTTATCTTCTCTCTTATGCCGGGGGCAGGTGAGATGTATATGGGATTTATGAAACAGGGAGTTAGCATGATGGGACTATTTTTCATCGTAATTGCGATTGCGGCGTTTTTAGATATCGGACCGCTGTTAATAGTTCTTCCGATCATCTGGTGTTACAGTTTTTTTAACGTGCACAATATAAGCAGCATGAGTGATGAAGAGTTTTACGCTTTGGAAGATGATTATATATTTCATGTAGATCGAATTTTACCAATGGAGAAATTGAGTAAAAAGCAAAATAAGATTTTGGCTTGGATTTTAATTTTAGCGGGAACTTGTGTTATCTGGAATCAGTTTGCCGATTATATTCACAATCATATTTATATCATGCTTCCGAGCCAGATGGCGGAGATGGTCAGTGATATTCTCTATACAGTTCCGCAGCTTGTGGTTGCACTGGTTTTGATTGGAATTGGAATTCATATGGTGAGGGGAAAGAAAGTGGAATTAGATAAAGAAGAATTGCGAGAAGAAGAAAAGGAGGATTAAGATGAAGACGAGAAGAGTGGGAAGTTTAACCTGTGGGATTCTTTTGATTGTGTTTGGATTCTTATTTATACTTCATTTTTTCGTTCCGCTGCTCAGCTACCGAGTGATTTTTCATCTGTGGCCCTGCATACTGATCGCGCTCGGAGTGGAATTGCTCCTTTCATGTAGAAATAAGTCGGAGGAAATCGTCGTGAAATATGATGGAGGAGCCATCTTTTTGACCATTGTGCTTGCCTTTTTTGCAATGGGAATGGGAGTGATCGAATTTTGCATGGAATACTATCCAAAAGGTTTTGGATTTTAATTTGAAAATAAGTGGTGCAGGGAGGTAAAATCACATTTTTTTGTTTTAGATATTGTAAAATCCTACGATTGGTATATAATGGTTAATAGGAATCATTCCTAATATTGGAAATTACTTTACTTATCAGAGAAAAAGGGAGGGGTACTTTATGGATAAAAAGGCTATGTATAAGTTAAGCTATGGTCTGTTTGTTTTGACTGCTAAAGAGGGTGAAAAAGATAACGGCTGTATTATTAATACGGCAATCCAGGCAGCATCTGATCCGAATCAATTGAGTATTTGCGTGAATAAGGCAAATTACACACATGATATGGTTAAGAGGACTGGAGAATTTACGGTTTCGATTATCAGTCAGGTTGCAAGTTTTGACCTGTTCAAACATTTTGGATTTCAATCGGGAAGAGAAACCGATAAGTTTGAGTCATTTGATCAGTGTAAACGTGGTTCGAACACAATTTTCTATATCACAGAGGGAACAAATGCATATCTATCTGTGAAAGTAAAAAAGGTAGAAGATCTTGGTTCTCATACCATGTTCATCGGAGAAATTACAGATATGGAAGTATTGAGCGATGCTCCTTCTGTAACCTATGATTACTATTTGAATAATATTAAGCCAAAACCACAGGCTGCTAAAGAGACAAAAGATGGACAGACGATTTGGCGTTGTAAAATCTGCGGTTACGAATATGTTGGTGATACATTACCAGAAGATTTTGTATGTCCTGTATGCAAACATCCGGCATCGGATTTTGAAAAAGTAGTTTAAGATTGTCTTAAAAATAAGTAGATCTATTTCGTATTTGTAGTTAATTTAAAAAGAAAGGCTGATTATTATAGGAATTATAATAATTGGCTTTTTTCTCTTATAAGATTTAGGGGTCAAAAGATCTGAATGCTCTTTACAGATTCATTTTCCCAATCTTGCACCCCAACAGTTATCCATGATGCGTATGCAAACGCGGAGGAATTATGTCGTCAAAGCAATACATTTGCGGCGCAGAATCCCGCTTTGTAGGATTCTTTTTTACATAGGAGGAGAAAAATAAAAAAGAAATAAGTCGAAAAAATAAAGGAAATCTGATTTTCGTACAGAAATAATAAAATAGAGACTTTGCATCGTGGAGGAATCTACATGTCAATCAGAGAAAATCTAGAACAAATAGAAGAGATTCACCTAAGTCCATTTGCTACATTGAGTGTCAATTCAAGAGGAAGAGAGAGGGAAGAGCCGCAGTGCGATATCAGGCCTGTATTCCAAAGAGATCGAGATCGAATCTTGCACTGTAAATCATTTCGTCGTCTCAAACATAAGACACAGGTTTTTTTAACGCCAAAAGGTGATCATTATCGTACTAGACTGACGCATACTCTGGAAGTGTCACAAAATGCCAGGACAATCGGGAAGGCATTGCGGTTAAATCAAGATTTGGTAGAAGCGATCGCATTGGGACACGATTTGGGACACACTCCGTTTGGTCATTCTGGGGAGAGGATCTTGAATGAACTGTGCGAGGACGGATATCATCACAACGAACAGAGTGTCCGTATTGTGGAGTTATTGGAAAAGGACGGCAGGGGATTGAATTTGACCTGGGAAGTCCGAGATGGGATTTTAAATCATCAGACCAGCAATATGCCGCATACACTAGAGGGAAAAATTGTAAGATTGTCTGATAAGATTGCATATATCAACCACGATGTGGACGATGCTATCCGTGCACGGATTATGACGGAAGAGGATATACCGATTGAAATTCGTCGGGTCCTTGGAATGACGACAAAAGAACGTCTAGATACCCTGATACATAATATTATCATGAAAAGTGAGGGGCAAGGAGATATTCTGATGTCGAGAGAGATTGAAGAAGCTATGCAGGATCTGCGAAGATTTATGTTTCAGAAGGTCTATCAGAATCCGGTTGCGAAGGGGGAAGAGGAAAAGGCAGAGCGCCTATTGTGCGAACTCTACTACTATTATATGGAACATATAGAGATTCTTCCGCAGCAGTATCAGAGGATGTATCAAAATGGAGAGAAAAAAGATCGGGTGATCTGTGATTACATTTCGGGTATGACAGATCAGTATGCGATTATGAAATATCAAGAGTTTTTTTTGCCGAGAGCCTGGGAGAATGGATGAATGGCAAAGATAAGGATGTGAGAGATTGGTTTATTATTCAGACGAATTGATTGAAGAGATCTGTTCGGGGAATGATATCGTGGATGTGATATCGGGATATGTACATTTGACAAAAAAGGGAAGTACATACTTTGGTTTGTGTCCATTTCATAATGAAAAGACGCCATCGTTTTCTGTTTCCGCGAATAAGCAAATGTATTACTGTTTTGGGTGTGGAGCTGGAGGAAACGTCGTTACTTTTTTAAGAGAATATGAAAATTATACATTTCCGGAAGCGCTAGAAGTGCTTGCAAACCGTATCGGCGTGGAACTTCCAAAGCAGGAATTGAGTGCAGAACAAAGACGGGCTTCCGATAAAAAAACAAGATTGCTAGAAATAAATAAAGAGGCGGCAAAATATTTTTATAGTCTGTTGCGTTCAGAGCGCGGAAAACGGGCATATGAATATTTTTTAGGCAGAGGCCTAAAAGAGGAGACGCTGCGAAAGTTTGGATTGGGATATTCCGATAAATATGGGGATGATCTGTATCGCTATTTGAGAGGAAAAGGATATGAGGATGACTTGTTAAAAGACAGCGGAC
>JAAVYC010000126.1 GCA_022790905.1 Lachnospiraceae bacterium
ATTCCCATATAGGATTCCCTCTGCGATATAATAGCCAAGTACCTTAATGACTCCGGCAAGCAAAATTGCCACAACATTCCATAGATATCCGTGCTTTTTTTCCGCAATCCATCCGATTTCAAATCCCATGAGCCCTACAATAATCAGTGTAAATGGTGCCCATGCCGTCCAACCGGAAAATAAATCGAACATACCCATTCCGATTCCGCCTGCAATCGCCCCCGTCTTTTTCCCAAAAAGAATAGCAAAAATAAAAAGCGGCACATTGCCGAGATGAATCAGACCTCCGGCCGCGGCAATTGGCAGACGCACATTAATAAACGCTGTAAATACATAGACCAATGCGACTGCCATCGCCATAATCGTCAGAAATTTTACGTGGGATTCTTCCATGACCTTCTGTGGGGTTTTCGTCACTAATTGTTGTTTCATACGATAGTTCCTCTCCTTTCCTGAATCCTATCCAAAGTCTGATGATATTATAGCGCAGTTTGGTTGTTTTCATATATCCAGTTTTTTTTATTTTTTCCATGCCATTCAAACACTTTTCCGCCTTATTAGAAATTCCAAGACTCCCATGGGGAACAGAAGTACACAAAAAAGGGAATGTGCTCATGCAACATTCCCTTTACTGGTCTTTCTATCTTCTCTTATTTTCTCGTATTCTTTAAAAACGTCGGAATCTGAATATCTTTTTCCGGAACACTGCTGACTGGTTTTACCGGTTTTTGTATTCCGTTTAAAGACCCATTCAGCGAACTCGCCTGTGTCATCTGTATCGGAACAGAATCCTGCGTTGGCTTTTGCATCGTTGATGTCTGTGTTCTCTGTATAAATCCCTGGTTAACAGGTTTTGTCACAGTCGATGACTGCTGATATTTTAAATCCGGCATAATCTTACCTGATGCCTTTGCCTCAAGTCCTGTCGCAATCACAGTAATCGTTGCCTCGTCCGTCATCGTCTCATCATATTTTGCTCCAAAAATAATATTGGCATTATCCCCTGCTAAATCCTGCACATAACTTGCCGCATCATTGGCATCCATCAGAGAGATATCACCGGAGATATTGATAATCACATGGGAAGCTCCCGTAATTGTAGTCTCTAAGAGCGGACTCGCTACAGCAAGTTTTACCGCTTCGATCGCCTTCTCATCCCCTTTTGCCATACCGATACCGATATGCGCCATGCCTTTATCTCTCATTACCGTCTGGACATCTGCAAAATCCAAATTAATCAACGCTGGAAGATTGATCAAATCTGTGATCCCCTGCACCGACTGCTGCAATACCTCATCTGCCTTTTTTAAGGCATCTGGCATTGTTGTTCTGCGATCCACGATCTCCAAAAGCTTATCGTTTGGAATGACAATCAAGGTATCCACTGCTGTCTTCAACTTATCTATTCCAGAAAGTGCATTGACCATGCGCGCCTTTGCCTCAAATTTAAAAGGTTTTGTCACAACGCCCACCGTAAGGATGTCCATCTCTTTTGCAATTTTAGCTACGACTGGTGCCGCTCCGGTTCCCGTTCCGCCACCCATACCACAGGTTACAAACACCATATCTGCTCCCTTGATGGCATTGGTGAGATCTTCCACACTCTCTTCCGCTGCTTTTTCACCGATCTCTGGCTGCGCGCCTGCCCCAAGTCCCTTTGTCAACTTCTCACCAATCTGAATTAACGTCGGCGCTTTGCAGAGCATAAGAGCTTGTTTATCCGTATTCACACCGATGAATTCCACTCCACCGATATTTTCATTAATCATTCTATTCACAGCATTATTTCCAGCTCCACCCACACCGATCACAATAATTCTTGCGCTGGAATCTGCTTCTGTTGACATAATTTCTAACAAGGTTCTTCCTCCTTCTTTTCCTGGAATTTATCTGAATCTTCCCTAATCCTCTTCCCTAATCTCATCATATGCCATTCTATATGTAAATCCTCATATGATACACATACAAATATAATATAATTTTTCACTAAATTAATCAACTAAAAATTCTATTTTTTTTCAATTCACTACATACTTTTCCAATTTCATCATATACTTCTCTAGCGATCCCTCGCCTCCTCGAAAGAAACATCCGTATTCTCTTCAGACCAATTCTCCATATGAATCGTTCCCCTCTTTTTCTCTATTTTCGGAAAAATAGCCGCCAATGTCTGTATCTTAGGTTTTAAATTTTGAGAATTCCCAAAATTTACAGTGACCTTCCCGTATTCAAGCACAATATTGGAATATTCACTACAATTCATAGCCTCCGGCAGCATATCATATTTACTCAATCCCTGTGTCAAATTTAATATAGATTTTAGCATGGACTTATCTTTGGTCGGAATCTTTTTATGCAGTGTCGCTTTCTCACATTCAAACCCAGTAACCTCCATAATCCCCTCTATTTTTTCCGAAGAAGTCTCCACTACAACTCCATTTTCGTCAAAATAGGCGTTTTGTCCGACAGATGGCAGATAGAGATATCCAAAAATTTCTTTTTCCTTCACCTGGATATGAAGAACACGGGGACTTTTTAATGTGACCACTGGTTCCTGCAAAAAAGGCATCTCCTCCGCTTTCTTAAATTTATATTTAAAAAATACATAGAGGGAATTCCACGAATAATCATCATTTAAAATCCATTGTTTTATGGTTTCTTGCGTATATAAATCTGTACCCTCTACTTCCACTTTTTCCACCGTAAATCCTCTATAAGCGATCATACCAAGTAGAATCAACAGAACCAAGATGATAAATACCATAAAAAATTCTATTTTTCCAGAACCTCTTTTTTCTCTTCTTCTCATATACCACTATGTATCATCCAGCCGAATTCCTCTCGAAACACTGAGCGCAATTCCCATCTCAGCGAGAAGAAAAGAGACAGACGTACCTCCATAACTGATGAACGGCAGTGTAATTCCCGTATTTGGTATAGAATTCGTGACCACCGCAATATTTAAGATCACCTGTATCGAAATATGTGCCATAATTCCGACAACTAACAATGCTCCATAC
>JAAVYC010000127.1 GCA_022790905.1 Lachnospiraceae bacterium
AAATGCTTTGGTCAAAGAGACATTTCCACTTTTAAAGGAATGTACAGATATTGAATTTGTGGGAAGTATTGAGGCGAGGGATATCCCTCATGGGGATGCAGATGTAATCGTATGCGAAGCATTTACCGGAAATGTGATCTTGAAATTGTACGAAGGAGTGGCGGCGACGCTAGTCAGTACGATTAAGCAGGGAATGATGTCTGATTTCAGAAGTAAAATGGGAGCATTGCTTGTAAAACCAGCGCTGAAAAATACACTTAAAAAGTTCGACACTTCTGAACATGGAGGAGCACCGCTGCTCGGTTTGAATGGATTGGTAGTTAAAACCCATGGCAGCTCAAAAGCGGCAGAGATCAAAAATACAATTTTGCAATGTGCAGTTTTTAAAGAACAAGATATCAATCAAAAGATACAGTCATACATTGTGAAAAATTCACCGGAGGAATAAAAGTTAGAGGAGGAAAAAAATATGGAATTTGAAAAAATTAAGGAAGTCATTGCAAAGGTACTAAATGTCGATCAAAATGAGATTAAGATGGAGACAACATTTACGGATGATTTAGGGGCAGATTCTTTGGACTTGTATGAGATTATCATGGAATTAGAGAACGTATTTGACATTGAGATTCCAAATGAGGAAGCTGAAAAAATTGTGACTGTCGGTGATGCCGTAGAACAGATTAAGGAGACCCTGGCATAGGGGAAAGAATTGAACAGGGAAATGAACAGCAAAAAGTCCTTTCTTTTTCAGAGGACTTTTTCATTTTTCTAAAATCGATAAGAGAAAAGGAGAGAAGACGTGAATCAAAATCAAAATTCTTTAAAGGAATTTCAGGAGGTAATTCATTACCGGTTTCAAAACCGGAATTTATTGAGGCAGGCGTTAATACACAGCTCTTATGCACATGAAAAGCATATGCACAAATTAGCGGATAATGAGAGGCTCGAGTTTTTGGGCGATGCGGTTTTAGAGATTGTCTGCAGTGACTTTTTGTTTAGAAATTATCCACAGATGCCGGAAGGAGATTTGACGAAATTGCGTGCTAGCATCGTGTGTGAGCCGACGCTTGCGCTCTGCACAAAAGACATTGACTTGGGAAAATATCTCTATCTCGGAAAAGGGGAGGATATGACTGGGGGAAGAGAGAGAAAATCTATTTTATCCGATGCAATGGAGGCAGTGATCGGAGCTATTTATCTGGACGGTGGTTTTGCTAATGCAAAAGAGTTTGTTTTAAAATTTATTTTGACAGACATCGAACATAAGCAGCTCTTTTATGATAGCAAAACTATCTTACAAGAGATTGTGCAGGCGGACGGAAAAGAAGACTTGGTGTATCATTTAATCAAAGAGGAAGGGCCTGATCATAATAAACTTTTTGTCGTAGAGGCATACCTCGGAGATCAAATGATTGGACAGGGAGAGGGAAGGACGAAAAAGGCAGCGGAACAGGAGGCAGCTTACTACGGAATCTTGAAACTAAAAAAAAATGGGTCAATATAGGGAAGAAGTAGTGGGGAAACAAAATGTATTTAAAAAGTATCGAAGTACACGGTTTTAAGGCATTTGCTAATAAAATCGTATTTGATTTTCACAATGGGATTACGGGAATTGTGGGACCAAATGGAAGCGGGAAGAGCAATGTTGCAGATGCCGTGCGCTGGGTGCTTGGCGAGCAGAGTGCGAAACAATTGCGCGGAGCAAGTATGCAGGATGTTATCTTTGCGGGAACGGAAAACCGAAAACCCCTCAGCTATGCCTATGTCGCCATAACATTGGATAATGCGGATCACAAACTTCCGATTGATTTTGAGGAGGTCACGGTTGCGAGACGTGTATATCGTTCCGGTGAGAGTGAATATCTGATGAATGGAAGCCCGTGCCGATTGCGGGATGTTCACGAGCTTTTTTATGATACGGGAATCGGAAAAGAGGGGTATTCCATTATCGGACAAGGACAGATTGACCGTATTTTGAGTGGAAAACCGGAAGAGCGCAGAGAACTTTTTGATGAAGCGGCGGGAATTGTCAAGTACAAACGCAGAAAAATAACAGCCCAGAAAAAATTGGAACATGAGAGAGAAAATTTGATACGTATCAACGATATTCTAGCAGAGCTAGAGCGTCAGCTTGGTCCTTTGGAGCGTCAGTCTCAGAAAGCGCATCAATATCTGAAAAAGAAGGATGAGTTAAAAAATTACGATGTCAATATGTTTCTCTTGGAAATAGAGCGAATGGAACATCAGTTCGAAGAAGCAGAGAAAAATTTTGGAATTGCCAGCGGACATCTTGTAGAGGTAAAAGAACAGCATGAAAAAATGAGACAGGAATACGAGACGCTAGAATCTGCCATGGAACAGATGGACAAGCAGATCGATCACATCAAGGATTCTATAGCGGGAACAGATGTGATGAAAGGGAAGCTGGAGGGACAGATTAATGTTTTAAAAGAACAGATCCATACGGCAGAAATGACAGAGGAACATTTAATGGAGCGTATCAAGTCCGTGGAATCCCAAAAAGTGGAGAGAAAAGAGCAAAAAGCAGTCTATGAAAAGCAAAAAGTGGAATATGAGACGCAATTGACTGCGGTTGAAAAAGCGAGGGAGAAAGCGGAAGAAAAATTACGCGAGATTCAAAGAGAGATTCGCCGTTGTAAAGAAGGAATTGAGAGCGGAAAGAATGAAATCATTGAACTCTTGAATCAAAAGGCATCGATTAAGGCGAGACAGCAGAGATACGATACGATGTTAGAGCAGATGAACCTACGAAAATCACAGCTGAGTCAGAGACTTTTGCAGAGAAAAACGGAGGAGGATGATCTCGAAAAGGCATTAAAAAAAAGCGAAGAAGAATTGCAGATCGTTTTAAAGCAGATAGAAGGAAACGAAGAAAAAGAGCAGGAAATGCTTTTGAAAAAAGAGGAATGGCATAAGAAGACCCAGATCAATGCACAGGAATTAGAACAGGCGAATATCCAGTATAATAGGACGCAATCAAAAATGGAATCTCTGCAAAATATGGCGGAACGCTATGAGGGATATGGCAATAGTATTCGCCGTATTATGGAAAAAAGAAGGAGAAATCCTAAGATTCACGGTGTCGTTGCAGATTTGATACAGGTAGAAGAAAAATACGAGATTGCCATTGAGACGGCTCTAAGCGGAAGCATCCAGAATATAGTGACAGAAGATGAGAAAACAGCAAAAGAGATGATACAATACTTAAAAGAAAATCGCTATGGCCGTGCCACCTTTCTCCCGATTACCAGTGTGGGAAAAAGGGAAATGAGGAGAAATGAAGAAGTAGGGAGAGAGACGGGGGTGATCGGGTATGCGAATGAGCTCGTCCAATACGATCAAAAATATCGTGGTATTATGGCGCATCTATTGGGAAGAGTACTGCTGATAGATACCATTGATCACGCGATTTCTATTGCAGGGAAGTATCATCACACACTCTCCATGGTTACATTAGAGGGAGAATATTTGAGACCGGGCGGTTCCATGAGTGGGGGAGCCTTCAAAAATAGCAGTAATTTGCTTGGAAGAAAGAGGGAGTTAGAGGAATTAGAGCAGAAAAAAAATGCATTGCGGCAAGAGATCGAGAGATTGCGGGTAAAAGATTTAGAAATTTGCACGGCAAGAGATCTGTTGCATGAGGAAATCGAGAACATAAAAGAGGAATTGCAAAAAGCATATATCCTAAAAAATACGGCGGAGCTTCATGTGCGTCATGCAAAGGAGCAAAGAGAGGAGAGTACATCTGTCTTTTTGGGGTTACAGGCGGAGAGCGATCAGGTTGAAAAACAGATTTTAGAGATTACACAAAAGAAGGAAGCAATTCAAGAAGAAATTCTTAAAGCCCAGATGCGGGAAACGGAGATTGAACAGGCAGGCAGAGAACTTCAGGAAATCTTAGACGAACAGATTTATGTGGAAGAGAGTGCCGCAAAAAATGTTTCTGAAATCCAGTTAGAGGAGGCGAATGTCGGGCAAAAAGCAGAATTTGTGTTGGAAAATCTAGAACGCATTCAGAGTGAAATAGAGCGCTTAGAAGAAGAATTAGAAGGAATCCGGGAGGAAGCAAAGAGTTCTAAGGAGGAAGCAAAAAATAGACACCAAGAGATTGAAGAGATTGAAAAGACGCTTTTTGCATCAGATGATACGTATGCGTCTCTGGTGAAAGAATTAAAAGAATCACAGGAAGCAAAAGAGCAGATGAGTCTCGAATACAAAGGTTTTTTTGAAAAGCGAGAGAAGGTCAGTCGTGAAATCAATGAATTGGACAAAGAGATTTTTCGTCTGAATCAGCAAAAAGAGAGATTGGAAGAGGGAATGGAATCGCAGCAGAATTATATGTGGGAAGAATATGAGCTCACATATAACCACGCAAAAAGTCTGCGCAATGAAGCATATGACAACTTGGCAAAAATGAAAAAGGCGGTAGAACAGATCAAAGAGGAAATTCGAGGACTCGGAGCTGTCAATGTCAATGCCATCGAAGAATACAAGGCGATCTCAGAAAGGTATGATTTTTTAAAGGGACAGCGCGACGATTTGATGGAAGCGGAACAGACTTTGCTGGGAATTATTGATGATTTGGACGCCGGAATGAAAAAACAGTTTACTGAGAAATTTGCAGAGATTCAAAAGGAATTTGACAAAGCTTTTAAAGAATTGTTTGGCGGCGGAAAAGGGACATTGGAGCTGGTAGAGGAGGAAGAGATTTTGGAGAGCGGTATCCGTATTATCGCGCAGCCTCCGGGAAAAAAGCTTCAAAATATGATGCAGTTGTCCGGGGGAGAGAAATCTCTGACTGCCATTGCGCTTTTGTTTGCCATTCAGAATTTGAAGCCGTCCCCATTTTGCCTGTTGGATGAAATCGAGGCGGCGCTGGATGACAATAATGTTGCGCGGTTTGCAAAATATCTGAGTAAGCTGACAAAAAATACACAGTTTATCATCATCACTCATAGGCGCGGAACGATGGCGGCAGCGGACAGACTCTATGGCATCACGATGCAGGAAAAAGGGGTCTCTACATTGGTATCGGTGAATTTGATAGAAAAAGATTTGGATTAGGAAGGGCGAAACGATGGAAAAAGAGTTGGATAGAAACGAGCAGCAGGAAAAAGAGGTTATCACAGAAGAAAGTACGGAAAAAAAACAGGGATTTTTCAGTCGCCTTGTGGCGGGACTGACAAAAACAAGGGACAATTTTATATCGGGAATTGATTTTATTTTCAGTGGTTTTTCGGCGATTGATGAAGAATTTTATGAAGAGATAGAAGAGATCCTAATTATGGGAGATATCGGTGTCCGCGCGACAGAAGAGATCTTGGAGAATTTAAAAGAGAAAGTAAAAGAAAATCGGATCAAAGAGCCGAATGAGTGTAAATCCCTGTTGATTCAGAGTATCAAAGAGCAGATGGAAGTTGGTGAGACTGCGTACCGTTTTGAGGAAGAGACCTCTGTCGTTCTCATCGTAGGCGTAAACGGTGTGGGAAAGACGACCTCCGTGGGAAAACTCGCGGGAAAGCTGAAATCTCAGGGAAAAAAAGTAGTGCTTGCGGCGGCGGATACATTCCGTGCGGCGGCGGGAGCACAGTTAGAAGAGTGGGCACACCGGGCGGGTGTGGATATCATTGGCGGACAAGAGGGTGCAGATCCGGCAGCTGTCGTCTACGATGCCGTTGCGGCGGCAAAGGCGAGGAAGGCTGACGTTCTCTTATGTGACACGGCGGGCCGTCTTCACAACAAAAAAAATCTGATGGAAGAGTTAAAAAAGATCAATAGAATTCTGGAAAAAGAATATCCGGAGGCTTTTCGTGAGACTTTGGTGGTTTTAGATGGGACTACTGGACAAAATGCCTTAGCTCAGGCAAAACAATTTATCGAAGTGGCAGAGATTACGGGAATTATTTTGACGAAGATGGATGGAACTGCAAAAGGAGGAATTGCCGTTGCCATTCAGTCAGAATTGGGGATTCCGGTAAAATATATCGGCGTTGGCGAGACGATCGAGGATTTACAGAAATTTGATTCAGAGCAGTTTGTGGACGCGTTATTTGCGCCAAGAGAGGAGTAAAAAAATGCTAACATTAGAGAAATTTGAAGAGGCGAGCGAGAAAGTAAGAGAGGTTACGTTAGAGACAAAGCTTATTTATAGTAATTTTTTGAGTGGGCTGACGGGAAATAAAGTCTATTTAAAACCGGAAAATATGCAGTTTACAGGTGCTTATAAGGTGCGCGGCGCCTATTATAAAATCAGTACTTTATCGGAAGAGGAACGCGGCAAGGGTCTGATTACGGCATCGGCGGGAAATCATGCCCAAGGTGTGGCATATGCGGCAAAGTGTTATGGTGTAAAGGCGACGATCGTCATGCCAACGACTACTCCACTGATTAAAGTCGACCATACGAAGAGCTATGGCGCTGAGGTAATCCTGTATGGGGATGTCTATGATGAGGCATGTGCAAAGGCCTATGAACTGGCAGAGGAATATGGATACACGTTTATCCATCCGTTTGACGACCTCGCCGTGGCGACAGGTCAGGGCAGTATTGCGATGGAAATCTTTAAGGAACTTCCATTAGTAGAATATATCCTTGTTCCAATTGGCGGCGGTGGGCTTGCCACAGGGGTGTCCACCCTTGCAAAACTTTTAAATCCGAAGATTAAAGTGATCGGTGTGGAACCTGCAGGTGCGAATTGTATGCAGGCTTCTCTCAAAGAGGGAAAAGTGATCACACTTGCGGGGGTCAATACGATTGCGGATGGAACGGCAGTGAAAACTCCGGGTGAAAATATTTTTCCGTATATTCAGAAAAATCTCGATGACATTATCACCGTGGAGGATGATGAGCTGGTGGTGGCATTTTTGGATATGGTAGAAAACCACAAGATGGTGATTGAAAATTCCGGGTTGTTGACGGTGGCAGCTTTGAAACAATTAAATGTGAGAGGCAAGCGGATTGTGTCGATTTTAAGCGGCGGAAACATGGATGTGATCACGATGTCCTCCGTGGTCCAGCAGGGACTTATTTTCCGTGATCGAATCTTTACCGTGTCGGTACTTTTGCCGGATAAGCCGGGAGAGTTGTCTAGGGTTTCCGATACGATCGCAAAAGAGCAGGGCAATGTGATCAAATTAGAACATAATCAGTTTGTGTCCATCAACCGAAGTGCGGCTGTGGAACTTAGAATCACCATGGAGGCATTTGGAACAGAACATAAGGGAAAGATTATAGAATCGTTAGAAGAAAATGGCTATAAGCCGAAGTTGGTAAGAACAAACTTATAGCACATTTTTATAGACAATATAGGATTTTTATAATATACTATAAACATCAATGTAACCTATAAATAACCAATTTAGATTACAGGAGGAATGATGATGAAAACGCGAAAAAGAATGTTAGCGATTTTTGTGATGTTTTGTCTCGTGGGCGTGGGGATCTTTTCTTCGTCAGTGACGGTACAGGCGAAGAAAATCACTAGTATGAGACAGGTGGAAAAACTTGCACTGAAAAAGGTAAAAAATGGAGTTATCACGGAAGTAAGCAAAGACTATGAAAAAGGAATGCTGGTCTATGAGATTGAGCTACGCAAAGGAACGAAAGAATATGATTTGACTTATCGCGCGTCTGATGGAAAATTGATTTCTTACGGCTGGGATGAACTTAAAGTAGACCGGCGAAGCAAGAAAAAAGTCATGAGTCAGAGCAAGGTAAAAAAACTTGCGAAGAAAAAAGTGAAGGGTGCAAAGATCACGGAACTAAAAAGAAAGCGCGATAATGGAGTGATTGTCTATCAGATAAAACTGAAAAAGGGCAATACAAAATATAAATTGGAATATCATGCCAGAACCGGAAAATTATTAGAGTACGAATGGGAGATGATATTCAAACCATCGAAAAAGGCGCCGACGTATATCGGACATGAAAAGGCAAAGAAGATTGCTTTGAAAAAGGTACCGGGAGCGGCCGTATTAAAAGTCGAATTTGATATAGACGATGGTGTACCGGTATATGAGGTGGAATTGATCAGAAAATCGTATGAGTATGAAATTGAAATCCATGCTAAGACGGGAAAGATCCTTAATTTTGAAAAGAAGTATCTGGATTATGACGACTACGATGATGATTATGACGATTGGGAATAAAAACATATGTAAAGAGAGGATGTCTCCAAATGGGGATGTCCTTTTTTTGATTTCTTACTATTATGAAGGGATGTCTTTCAATTACACAATTGCCAGTTGTACCGTGTAAAATATTAGCTGTTTTTCAGATATCGGCTCGAATGATAGAATATAGTTGTACTTAATCAGGCTGTGGAAACGCAGCTGAGTATGGAAGAAAATCATACATAAAAATGAGGAGGTGTAGAGTGTTATGATTAGTATTCTCTATGTAATTGCTGCTTTTGGGGGTGGCGCATTCGCTGCAGCGATTGGTGGTACACAGGCATTTATTTTTACCGGTATTTTCTCGATCGCAGGTGGAGCAGCAGCTATGGCAGGTGCAACAGAGGCATCAGGCGTATTGTTAAACTATTTTGCATTTGGGCCATTTTTTGGACCACATATCGCATTCGCATCAGGTGCAGCAGCATCCGCCTATGCAAAGAAGAAAGGTCTTATGGAAAACGGAGCGGACGGCGCGTTTCAGACATGGTCTTTCAATGAACCAAGCGTATTGATCGTTGCCGGTATTTTCGGTGTGATCGGTTGTTTAATCAAAGAATTGGTTATGGCAAATCTCTTTGCAGGAACCATTTCACCACGTCTCGTGACAGACCTTCCTGGAATCACAGTATTCTTATCAGGTATCTTAGCTCGTCTTATTTTCGGCGGAAAACTGAGAACAGGTACCGAGTATCTCAGCAAAGGCAAAGCTTTGGCAACAACCATTTTGATTGGTATTACGTTCAGTATGATTACGGGCGGCTTTTATGTGGCAGCTGTTGGAGCGGGCGTTCCAGTGGAAGCTTTCGGCGGAAACTATCATGTAATCTGCTTCGGTATCGCTGCAATCG
>JAAVYC010000128.1 GCA_022790905.1 Lachnospiraceae bacterium
TAAACCGGAATTTTTAAACCGTATTGATGAGACGATTGTGTTCCATGCTCTGACGAAAAATGATATGAAACAGATTGTGACCTTGCTCTCAAAGACTTTGGTGAATCGCTGCAAGTCACAGATGAATATAGAACTTCGCATCCGTGATACCGTAAAAGCTTATATCGTAGAAAATGCCTATGAGCCAAAGTATGGAGCAAGGCCGCTTCGCCGTATGATTCAAAATAAAATTGAGGATGCACTCGCAGAGGAAATTTTAGCGCGGAAAGTCAAAAATGGGGATTATGTGGAAGTAGGGCTCAAGAAAAAAGAGATTGTCTTTGAAGTAAAAGAGAAAACCTCTAGTCACAAAGAGCAAAATGAGATATAATATTTTTAGATAGGATACCTTGTATAAGAAGTTTATTTACAGGAGGAGATAAAATGGGAGCTATCAGCGAATTAATTCGCAAAGAAGAGAATGGAACCATCAGTTTTGGGGATTATACCTTAGATAAGAAAGCAAAGCTAGATAATTTTGAGTACAATGGAGACTTGTATAAGGTAAAGACATTCCGGGAAATTACGAAATTAGAACGCAATGGAATGTTTGTTTACGAATCGGTGCCGGGAACGACAGTCAGTGAACTTTCCGTAAAAGATAACGGGATCTCTTTTCTCGTAGAAGGTCCAGAAGATGCACAGATTACTTTGGAACTAGAAGAAAGTGCTGAGTATGAGATTTTTGTAAATAACAGTAATGCCGGTAAAATGAAGACAAATCTCGGAGGCAAATTGAGTTTAAGCGTGGAATTAGAAACGGAGAGTCAGGTAGCGGTCAGAGTAGAAAAATGTTAAAAAGTAAATAACATAAGATGCGAAGGGGATGTTCTAAGAACATCCTTTTTCATTGTATAGGAAATTCCACTGGAACTTTTACACAATAAATAATATATACACTCATGTGAGTAAAAAATGCCACTGATATGGTTAAGCTCGGCGCATCAAAGGGTGTAATCCTCCAAAAGATTGAGGAGCAGGGGAATGAAAATGGGCTTGTTAATAAATATAAATAGGAGAAAAATATATGGCAAAGGGAAAGACAACCGTATTTTTTTGTCAGTCTTGTGGATATGAATCCTCAAAGTGGATGGGACAATGTCCAGGCTGCAAAGAATGGAATACATTTGTAGAGGAAATCATAGATAAAAAGCAGGGAACAAAAGCAGCAAAACAAATAGTGAAAGAACAAATAAAAGTCAGCCGAGTTTCGGAGATCAATATTGAGGAACAGAGTCGGATGAGTACAGGTTTTTTGGAGTTGGACCGGGTACTCGGCGGCGGAATTGTATCGGGATCACTCGTATTAGTAGGCGGAGATCCGGGAATTGGAAAATCAACACTTTTACTCCAAGTCTGTCAAAAGCTTTCTGTGATGCAGGAAAAGATTCTCTATATATCAGGAGAGGAGTCACTGCAGCAGATAAAACTTCGTGCTGGGAGAATCGGAGATTTTTCAGAATCGCTTGCAATCTTATGTGAGACGAGTCTTGATATCATTCAGGAAGTAATTCGCCAGGAGAAGCCAAAAGTAGTAATCATCGATTCCATTCAGACCATGTACAGTGAAAATATATCTTCTGCTCCTGGCAGCGTATCACAGGTTAGGGAGAGCACGTCTGTACTGATGCAAATTGCCAAAGGGATGGGAATTTCTATTTTTATTGTGGGACATGTGACAAAAGAGGGTGTCGTTGCCGGACCGAGGGTGTTAGAACATATGGTGGATACCGTACTTTATTTTGAAGGCGATCGTTATGCAGCGTACCGTATTTTACGCGGGGTAAAAAACCGTTTTGGTTCTACGAATGAAATTGGGGTATTTGAAATGAAAGATACGGGATTGCAGGAAGTAGCGAATCCCTCTGAGTATATGTTGAGCGGAAAACCCAAAGGGGCTTCGGGGTCTGTAGTCGCGTGTTCTATGGAGGGAAGCCGCCCGATTTTGTTGGAAATTCAGGCTCTTGTCTGTCGTAGTAATTTTGGCATACCGAGAAGGACGGCAGCAGGTACAGATATCAACCGTGTCAACCTTTTGATGGCCGTATTGGAGAAACGATTACATCTATCCCTTTCTTCCTGTGATGCCTACATTAATATTGCGGGAGGAATTCGCATGAATGAACCGGCCGTTGATTTGGGCATTGTACTTGCCATGATATCCAGTTATAAAGATCAAGCGATTGAGGAAGAAGTGATCTGCTTTGGTGAAGTAGGACTCAGCGGGGAAGTTCGCGCGGTCAGCATGGCAAAACAAAGGGTGACAGAGGCGAAAAAGATGGGATTTGGTACTTGTATCCTTCCGAAAGTATTGTTAAAGGAGATGGATGGCATTGAAGGAATTCGTCTATGTGGAGTAGAAAATGTACAGGAGGCAATGCGAATGATCTTAAAATAGTAGGAGAAAAATAATATGAAAAAATTTATATTAGGTTTGGCGTTTCTATGCTGTAGCGTTGGATTGACAGCATGCCAAGTCAGAGATAAGGAGCAGACAGAAAGAGAATCTTTTTCAAAAACAGACCAAAGTGGTATTTATGAGATTGCATTTATGGAGGAAGCGGAAGAAGAGGAAAGCATTTTTTATCGGAATGTTTGGGAAGGGACGGCAGAATACGTAAAGAAGAATCAAATCACGTATCACTATTATCGACCTCGGGAAAATACAGAAAAAGCCTATGGAAAAGCCATAGAGGCTGCAGTAAAACGGGGAGCAAAAATCATAATATCCAAAGGAGAATTTTTTGAAAAAAATATATACCGGTTACAAGACGAGTATCCAAGAGTACAATTTCTTTTGTTAGACGGTGAACCAAAAAATGAGGGAGGGGAGAAAAAAGGGGCGTCGAATGTGCATTGCATTTTGTTCAAAGAAGAAGAGGCCGGGTACTTGGCAGGATATGCGGCAGTATGCGAGGGCTATACGAGACTTAGTGTCTGGGGGATAGAAAAGGATTCTAAAATTGACCGCTATGGCTATGGATTTGAACAGGGGGCAGGGGCTGCTGCAGAAAAAATGGATACGAGAGTTGAATTGAAATACTGCTATTATAACAAATCAGCCCTGGACAAAGATGAGACAAAATACGAGATAAGCGAAAAAATGGAACACTGTTTTTTGTCAGGCATACAGATTATTTTTGCATGTGATAACAGGCTTATGAATTTGGCAGCTAAAGCTGCAGAAAAGAGGGAAGGAAAAGTAATGGGAGTGGCCATTGATTTGGCACAGGAATCAGAGATTCTATTGGCTTCTACCGTGAAAAATTATACCGATGCAATTATTATGGCGTTAGAAGATTTATATAATAACGGTGGCATGTGGCCAAATGAACGTGCAGGAAAGACGGTCACACTGGGGGCGAAGGAGGAAATGTTAAAGCTCTCAGGAGGAGAGAAGATTTGGCGATTTGATAATTTTTCAAAATTGGATTATTGGAAAATTTATCGGATTTTAAAAAATGAAGAGATCAATATTTCCATAACATCTGTGCCCGGAACGGACAGAGTGAAAATAGAAGGGGGAGAATAAGATTTTATGTAAGGAAGTAATGGCCAGTTTCTTTGGAAAGGAGAAAAATGTCGAGAAAATATAAAAAATGTAAAAAACTAAAAAAAGTAATAAAAAATTCTTGACTTTTGTCTATTAAAGGTGGTATGATAAAGATCCAGTTCGCGGTACTATAGTAAATAGAAAGCGAGCTGGAAAAAAATCAAAAAAGCAGTTGACAAAAAGAGGAAGCTGTGATAGAGTAAGGGAGTTGCGACACGAGGGATCGTGGAGCAAGGAAAAGCAGCAAAGAAGCACCATGAAAACTGAACAGTGAAATAAAGACCTTGAAAAATCGAAGAGAAGAAATTCAAGCAAGAAGAACGGAAAGCACTGAGAA
>JAAVYC010000129.1 GCA_022790905.1 Lachnospiraceae bacterium
GGCAGTATTCAGAAGCAATAATCATATGTATGCTCAAATTATTGACGATACAGTTGGAAATACTCTTGTTGCGGCTTCTACTCTGGAAAAAGATATAAAATCTGAATTGGAAAAGACAGATAATGTTGATGCGGCAGCGTATCTTGGAACAGTAGTGGCAAAAAAAGCGTTGGATAAGGGTATTGATACCGTTGTCTTTGATAGAGGCGGTTTTATCTATACAGGAAAAGTTCAGGCTTTGGCGGATGCAGCTAGAGAAGCTGGATTGAAATTTTAAGGAGGATACAATACATGAAACGTGAAATCATTGATGCTAGTCAATTTGAATTAACAGAAAAAGTGGTATCAATTAAACGTGTAACAAAAGTTGTTAAAGGTGGACGTAACTTCCGTTTTACAGCTTTAGTTGTTGTCGGTGATGGCAATGGACATGTAGGTGCAGGTTTAGGAAAAGCAACTGAAATTCCTGAGGCAATCCGCAAGGGAAAAGAAGATGCCATGAAAAAATTAATTGTGGTAAAATTAGATGATAACAATAGTATCACGCATGACATTTCAGGAAAGCACACGGGTGCTTCCGTATTGCTAAAGAAAGCTCCAGAAGGTACCGGTGTCATCGCTGGAGGTCCAGCACGTTCCGTATGTGAGCTTGCAGGAATTAAGAATATCCGTACAAAATCATTAGGATCCAACAATAAGCAGAATGTAGTATTAGCGACGATTAGTGCATTGAAGCAGTTAAAATCTCCGGAAGAAGTTGCAAGACTTCGCGGAAAATCTGTAGAAGAGATTCTAAGTTAAGGAAGGTGCGAAAAATGGCAGATAAATTGAGAATTACACTTGTGAAATCAACCATTGGTGCAGTGCCGAAAAACAAAAAGACGGTAGAGGCTTTAGGACTTCGCAAAATTGGGCAGTCCAAAGAATTTCCGAATAATAAAGCAACCAAGGGTATGATCCAGAATGTGAAACATTTAGTCAAAGTAGAAGAAATTTAAAAGACAGACAGGAGGTGTCAGAATGGACTTATCAAACTTAACACCTGCAGCAGGTTCTAAGCACAGCGATAATTTCAGAAGAGGACGAGGACACGGTTCAGGAAATGGTAAGACAGCCGGCAAGGGCCACAAAGGTCAGAAAGCTCGTTCAGGAGCTCCGAGACCGGGCTTTGAAGGTGGACAGATGCCATTATACAGAAGACTTCCAAAGAGAGGATTTAAAAACCGCAATCACAAAGAGATTGTTGGAATCAACCTTTCTAGATTAGAAGTATTCGACAATGATGCAGTTGTTTCTGTAGATACTTTAATTGAGACAGGAATCGTTAGCAACCCAAGAGATGGAGTAAAAATCCTTGGAAACGGCGAATTTACCAAGAAGCTTACAGTTCAGGCAAATGCATTTAGCGCAAGCGCAAAAGAGAAGATTGAGGCTCTTGGTGGAAAAGCAGAGGTGATCTAATGATAGAAACACTTCGCAATGCTTTTAAAATAGAAGACATTAGAAAGCGTATTATTTATACGTTTTTAATGCTCATTGTAATCAGAATTGGCTCTCAGCTGCCAATTCCGGGTGTTAACAGTGAGGTATTTGCGAACTGGTTTGCGAATCAGGGAAGTGATGCATTCAGCTTCCTTGATGCAATCACAGGTGGTTCTTTCTATCAGATGTCTGTGTTTGCATTAAATATCACACCATATATCACATCTTCCATTATTGTCCAGCTTTTGACAATTGCAATTCCAAAGTTAGAGGAGATGCAAAAAGATGGAGAAGAGGGAAGAAAAAAAATTACAAAAATCACACGTTACCTGACGATTATCTTAGCGTTAATAGAATCTTCTGCAATGGCAATTGGATTTGGAAAAGGTAATTATCTGGATGCATTCAATGTTTTGAATGTGCTGTTAGTAATTACCACTTTAACGGCAGGTTCGGCGATTCTGATGTGGATGGGTGAGAGAATTACAGAGAGAGGTGTTGGAAATGGAATATCCATTATCCTCACTATTAATATTATTTCACGTATCCCGGCAGATTTAAAGACTTTGTACGACCAGTTTATCTCCGGTAAAATTATTGCGAGAGCTGTTTTAGCGGCAGTTGTGATTGCAGCGATTATCGTTGCCATGGTTGTCTTTGTCGTGATTTTACAGGATGCAGTGCGTAAAATTCCAGTACAATATTCTAAAAAAGTACAGGGAAGAAAACAAGTTGGCGGACAGTCGACATTTATTCCGATGAAGGTCAACACAGCAGGGGTTATCCCAGTGATCTTTGCACAATCTTTAATGCAGTTTCCGGTAGTGCTAGCCAGTATCATGGGGAAAGGAAAAGGAACTGGCGTTGGAAGCAAGATCTTACGGGGATTATCTCAGTCGAACTGGTGCAATCCAGATGAACCAATTTATAGCATTGGCTTGGTAGTTTATATCATATTGCTGATTTTGTTTGCATATTTTTATACGTCAATTACGTTCAATCCTTTGGAGATTGCAAACAATATGAAAAAAGCAGGTGGTTTTATTCCAGGAATTCGTCCTGGTAAACCGACTAGTGATTATCTGACGGAAATCTTAAATCACATTATTTTGATTGGTGCTGTGGGACTTACCATTGTAGCGATCGTTCCGATTTTCTTTAACGGAATTTTCAGCGCGAGCGTAAGTTTTGGAGGAACATCCATCATCATCGTGGTAGGTGTTGTGATTGAGACTTTAAAACAGATCGAATCTCAGATGCGGGTTCGTAATTATAAAGGTTTTTTAAATGACTAATAATGTAGACCAGGGAGATACAGGCAGAGCCGTATCTCCAAAGGCGTTTATAAAGGAGGGTTTTTAAATGAAAATTATTATGTTAGGTGCTCCGGGAGCAGGTAAGGGAACTCATGCAAAGAAGATTTCAGAGAAATATGAGATTCCTCATATTTCTACAGGAGATATCTTCCGCGCTAACATCAAAGAGGGGACAGAATTAGGAAAGAAAGCAAAAGAGTACATGGACCAGGGCTTATTGGTACCGGATGAATTGACTTGTGATCTGGTTATGGACAGAATCCAGCAGGATGACTGCAAGAATGGATTTGTATTAGACGGATTTCCACGTACAATTCCACAGGCTGAAGCGTTGGATAACGCGCTTGAGAAAATTGGCCAGAAGATGGACTATGCTCTGGACATCGAAGTTGCAGATGAAAAGATCGTTGAGAGAATGTCAGGAAGACGTGTATGCGAGAAATGCGGCTCACCATTCCATATCGTGAATATACCTCCAAAGAAAGAGGGAATTTGCGATAACTGCGGTGGTGCATTACAGTTCCGTGCAGACGACCAGCCTGAGACTGTATTAAAACGTCTTGGTGTTTACCATGAGCAGACACAGCCATTGATCGAGCATTACACAAAACAGGGTATCGTAAAAGAAATTGATGGAACGAAACCGGTAGAAGAAGGATTTGCATCCATCGTAGAGATCTTAGGGGCTTAAGCATGTCGGTTACCATAAAATCTGCGAGAGAAATTGAACTTATGAAAGCTGCTGGAGAGATTCTTGCGAAAGTTCACCAGAATCTTGAGGAAGAATTGAGAGAGGGAATGAGTACTTGGGAAGTAGACAGAATCGGGGAGGAAATAATACGCAGCTACGGTTGTGTGCCTTCCTTTAAGAACTATCAGGGGTATCCCGCAAGTGTCTGCGTCTCAGTGAACGATGAGGTAGTTCACGGGATTCCGAACAAAAAACACCGTTTACAGGAAGGCGATATTGTCAGCCTGGATATTGGACTCATCTATAAAGGATATCATTCCGATGCGGCAAGAACACATGGAATAGGAACAATTTCAGAAAATGCTTCACGATTAATTCAAAGAACGAGACAAAGCTTTTTTGAGGGAATCAAAAATGCGAAAAGCGGAAATCATCTATCAGATATTTCTAATGCGATTGCAAGTTATGCAGAAAGCTTTGGATATGGCGTTGTGAGAGAATTGGTGGGGCATGGCATTGGAGCCAACTTACATGAGGAACCAGAGATTCCTAATTTTAAAACGAGGCGAAGGGGAATCAAGCTTCGCAGCGGGATGACATTAGCGATTGAGCCAATGATTAACGAAGGCCGTCTGGATGTGGAATGGCTGGACGATGACTGGACTGTGGTGACACAGGATGGTTCGCTTTCAGCTCATTATGAAAATACGGTGCTGATTACGGACGGTGAGCCGGAGATTTTAACTCTTACGGAAAAAGAGAAATCCATGATGTAAGAGGGGGATGCAATGAATATTTATTTTGCGAGAACAAAAGCAGGGCATGATAAAAATCAAATTTATTTCATATTAAGGGAAGAGGGAGAATTTGTATATCTAATCAATGGGACGACAAAACCTCTGGATAAAGCGAAGAAGAAAAACAGAAAGCATATTCAGATGATTAAGAATCTTCCAGAAGAAATTGTCAGCATCATAGAGAACGGAATCACGAATGAGTCCGTCAAACGAGCCATTAAATTGTATCAGACAGAAAGAGATCGTCAGATTTAGGAATCGAGGGATTGAAAAAGAGGAGGAAAAGAAGATGTCGAAAGCAGATGTGATTGAAGTGGAGGGAACCGTTGTAGAAAAGTTACCAAATGCAATGTTTCAGGTGGAGCTAGAAAATGGCCATCAGATTTTGGCACATATCAGTGGAAAATTGCGGATGAATTTTATTCGTATTTTACCAGGAGATAAAGTGACAATTGAGATGTCTCCATATGATTTAACAAAAGGCAGAATTATCTGGAGAGATAAATAAAAAAATAAGAATTAAAATGCATTAAATAGAGAGAGAATGTCTTGATTTCCAAAAGCGTCTGTGCTATAATGGTAGCCGGACGCTTTTGGAAATTTGTGCGAGTAGCGATAAGAATGCCATATTTATGCGGGCATTCGAGGAGCACCGCGATAACGAGCGAAATTCGTGAAACGTGTTTCGTCTCGTTGTTCTGCTATTATATCATATCTAAAGATCTGTAAAATTAAGGATCTGAGATAGGGCAGAATTATCAGTAACGAAAACCAAAGAAGAATAAAAAGAATGTGGGAAAGGAGAATACGCTGTGAAAGTAAGATCATCAGTAAAACCTATTTGCGAAAAATGCAAGGTAATTAAGAGAAAAGGAAGCATCAGAGTAATCTGTGAGAATCCAAAACACAAACAGAGACAGGGATGACATTGAGTACTTAATGAAAGCGAATCATTTGATGAAGCTTGAATTTAGTACGAAAGTCGTTAGCGAGACTTAGCGGGAGCGAGCCTGTTTTTGGCGAAGCTAGCGTGTTAGTCGAGCGTAACGACCTTATCAAATTATTAATTATGTGCGGCTGTAGTGCAGTGAATGCGCTATTCATAATAAACAATATGTGCTTATACCGAGAGGCATATATTACTTTTATGCCAAGAGGCAGTAACTTGTCAGACAGGCCATGCACACATTTCAGGGCGGAAAACCGCAGATGTATGGAAGGTTTGACGAAAAAAACAGAAGGAAAAATGGAGGTTTAACACACATGGCTCGTATTGCAGGAGAAGATTTACC
>JAAVYC010000130.1 GCA_022790905.1 Lachnospiraceae bacterium
GCATCAATAGCATCCATATCCACCATATCTTTTAAATCTTCATAATCCCATGTCTCAATCTTCTGAATCTCGTGGGATGTACGGAATCCGTCAAAGAAATTGATAAATGGAAGTTTTCCCTCTAATGCTGCACAGTGAGCAACCGGTGTCAAATCCATTACTTCCTGTACGGATGATTCGCAGAGCATTGCTGCACCTGTCTGGCGACAAGCATAGACATCAGAATGATCGCCAAAAATATTTAACGCATGTGTTGCAACACAGCGAGCGGATACATTGAACACACCCGGAAGTCCCTCACCAGCAATTTTATAAAGGTTTGGAATCATCAACAGTAATCCCTGAGATGCTGTATAGGTAGTTGTCAGAGCACCTGCTGTCAAAGAACCGTGTACCGTACCTGCAGCACCTGCCTCTGATTGCATTTCAGTAACCTGTACGGTCTGTCCAAAAATGTTCTTTCTTCCCTGTGTTGCCCATTCATCTGTAGCTTCTGCCATTACAGAAGATGGAGTGATCGGATAGATTGCCGCAACATCTGTATATGCATAGGATGCATGAGCTGCTGCATGATTTCCATCCATGGTTTTCATTGATCGTTTCATGATACTTTCCTCCTAAATTTTTTGTATCCTAATTTGAATGATTCAGAAATTAAATTCATGACAATGTTTTCACAATGTCTCTAATATAGTAATATAAAGAAATTTGTCCAAAAAATCAATAGGTTTGTGCGAATTCATGGAGATATTTTTGTTCAAAATTAAAAACATGTATTTACTTATCCCAAAACAAAAGTATTTCCTATCATATAAAGATTTTTCTATGGCAAATCTCATTTTCTCTCAGAAACAATTTTGTACTCCTGATTTCTTGTATTTGCCTCTTCATCTATAATTTGATAGCCGTCTTTTCCATTGACTTTCGCCTGATACATTGCAAAATCTGCCTTTTTAAACAGAGTTTCATAATCCTTTCCATCTTTTCCAAAAAAGGAGATTCCTACACTGCAGGTAATGGTATGTTCCATATTGTTTTCTACATATTTTTTTCGCATTGCTTCACAGAGACTCTGTGCTTTCATTCTTGCGTGTTCCTCTGTAATACGTTTCATCAACACTGCAAACTCATCTCCGCCGACGCGTCCAATAATGTCCAACCCTCTAAATTTTTCTGAGATTCTTCCCGCAACATCCTTGATCACAACGTCTCCAAAAATATGACCAAATGTATCATTTACCGTTTTAAAATCATCAATATCGATGACCATAAGAGCGTGCATTCTATCCGGCTCTTCTTTGAAAAAACTCTCAATATCTTCCTGAAAAACCTGCTTGTTCAAAAGTCCGGTCATCGGATCTTTTCTCGCCTTTTCTTCAAGTTGATTGTGAATTCGTTTTTCCTTATCAACATCGTAAATCCTTCCAACTACTTGGATAATCCTCCCGCTACTTCCCACGACACTCTTATAGCGCGTTTTGTGCCAGATATAAGGCTGTGCCTCTTCCTTGCCGGCTGCAATTCTGTACTCGACAACTCCTCCTGTCTCCTGGCTCACTACTTCTTTTACAATTTTTTGGATCTTTTCCCTATCGTCTTCATGTATAATCTGTATAATCTCCTCCACAGATGCCTCTTCCTTAGAAAATCCATATCGCTCTCTCATGGAATTGCTGATTTTTATCATGCCTTTTTGCACATCGTACTCCAAAGGAAATTCGTTCACAGCTTCCTCTAACAGCTTATAACGCTCTGTCTGCAGACGAATCTCATCCCCCATTTTTTTACAATCATCGATATCCTGGCTCGTCACCAAAAAATAAGGAATCCCATCTCTGTATTCATGAAAACGAATACCAAGCAACAGCCATCGGCTCTCCCCATTTTTACTTAAAAAACGAAGTTCCTTGTTTATCAACTTCCTATTTTGAAGACTCTGCGCTCGCATTTCTTCCAGCAAACTCTTATCCTCTTCACAACAAAAACAATAGAAATTCCTATCTCCTTCTAAGATTTCTTCCATTGAATAGTCCAAAGAATGAAAAAATTCATCATTGATGAACTCAATCTGTAAATCTGTATCCCCCTTTAAGATTGCCATGCCAAGTGGAAGCGAATCAAATAACTCCGCTTCTTTCATAATATATGTTCTAAGATCTTTTTTCATTTCTCTATACATTTCTTCGTCCATATTCGTAAATCTCCCGTTACCTCTTATAAGTTTAATTTGATTATATCAGAAAACCTTTTGTTTTTGTATAAAAAACTTGCAAAATATAAATTTTACGTTACAATATTAAAAGATTATTTTAGTAACTGCTTATTCAACAATTGCTAAATGAAAAATAGATAGAAAGGCTGGCAAAAATGATAAGTGCAAATAACATTACTTTAAGGCTTGGAAAAAAAGCTTTATTTGAAGATGTCAATATTAAATTTACCGAGGGAAATTGTTACGGTTTGATCGGTGCAAACGGTGCCGGAAAATCTACGTTTCTAAAAATTCTCTCTGGACAATTGGAAGCTACAAACGGTGAGGTTGCCATCTCTCCAGGAGAACGTCTGAGCTTTTTACAGCAGGACCATTTTAGATATGATGAGTTCACCGTTCTCGATACTGTGATCATGGGAAATAAGCGTCTCTATGATATCATGAAAGAAAAGGACGCAATTTACGCAAAAGAGGATTTCTCTGATGAAGACGGTATAAAGGCAAGCGAGTTAGAAGCAGAGTTTGCCGAATTAGACGGCTGGAATGCAGAATCCGACGCCGCGATGCTTTTGAATGGACTCGGCGTTCCCTCTGAAGACCACTATTTTGTAATGTCCGATCTTCCAGGAGCTCTAAAAGTCAAAGTCCTGTTGGCTCAGGCACTTTTTGGCAATCCGGATATCCTGCTTTTGGATGAACCGACAAACCATCTGGACTTAGACGCCATCGCATGGCTAGAAGAATTTCTGATCAATTTCAACAATACCGTTATTGTGGTATCCCATGACCGTTATTTTCTAAACAAAGTTTGTACACACACTGCGGATATCGACTACGGCAAAATTCAGCTCTACGCCGGCAATTATGATTTCTGGTACGAATCCAGTCAGCTCTTGATCAAACAGATGAAAGAAGCCAACAAGAAAAAGGAAGAAAAAATCA
>JAAVYC010000131.1 GCA_022790905.1 Lachnospiraceae bacterium
ATTCCCTGTTCACACAAAAATGCACTCATTTTTCGCAAATCCCTCCCATAAGAGAGTTCTGTATTTTTCGATATTTTTCTGACATCGTGCATATATACGATGAACTTATCAATATCTTTTGTCATTTCTTCGCCCCATTTTAACTAATTGTTCGACTTTTTTCTTCTATTTGTCAAAAAAGTACAAATACTATTATAATGAACTACTTCCAGAAAAGCAACGAATATTTTTAAAATATTCTAATCAGATTTTTCAAAAAAACAGGATTGACATAACTCTCTGTGAAAAGTCCCAGCACCAACAGTAAGACTAAGATCCCAGATTGTATTAAAAGTTCTTTTTTACCTATCGTAATCTCCTCTTTCTTTTTAATAAAAATCTTCAAAAAGAGTACATAAAAGATAACATAAAAAATATAATGCGGAAAAAGAAATCCTCCGATATAAACTGCTCCTTTCCATCCAAAATTCGTAATCGCCATAACACACACAAAGCCAAGAGAAAGCCCAAAATAACCCACAAAAAAAATCTGCGTCAGGATCCCTGCCAACGTAAAACTCAACAACATCAGCAAAATCAAATACGGAAGACGATTTTCTAAAATATGTAAAAGGAGTCCATTTAGATCTATTTTCGTATATTTTAGCTGCTGTAAATAATATTCATTCAACATAAAAAAATGATTTTTGGAACGCTCTCCCATTAGATTTGCCCCAATGATCCCTAAAAAAAATGTAAAAAAGAATACCATGTCCAAGTGATAAGTAGAAAATAATTTTTTCTCTCTCACTCCAGATTCTATGTAATACTTCTTTTTTCGTCCCATTGCCGCATCCTTTTTTTCTTCTCTAAACAACTTATGGGACATCATTTTAAAATATACCAGAAAGACTCTGTCACCGACCTCGTAAATTTTGATATGCCAGCAGCGCCGCTACCGTCTTTCCATCCTGGATTTCTCCCGCATAGATGCGTTCTATCAATTCTTCTATCGCAAATATTTCTGTCTCGATTTCCTCCGCAGCGTCCAAATTTTGTTTTGTCTTTGTAAGTCCTTTTGCTAAATAAATGTCCACCGATTCATTACAAAAGGCTACTGTCGTCTTTAAGGACAACAATTTACTCAACGTTTTCGCCCTGTATCCAGTCTCCTCCTCTAATTCTCTTGCCGCACAGATCTTCGTATCCTCCGTCGCATGATCTCTAGCCCCCGCCGGAATCTCTAATGTCATACGCTCCAAAGCTGGACGATACTGATGAATCATTAAGACCTTGCCCTCCTCCACTACGGGCACCACAGCGGCGGCTCCCATCCGATGTTCTACATAATCCCACAGTTCTACAGTTCCATTTGGGAGCTGCATTTTATCTGTATAAATATCCAATATCGCTCCCTTTTTTACTAGAATTCGCTCCAATCTTTTTATTTTTGGCTCCATATCGTTTCTCCTTTAAATAAAACTTTTGTTGTGAAATAACAAAAAGCCTGAAAATCTAAAAATTAGATTTTCAGGCTTTTTCTCTCTCATAAATATCCACAAACTTTATTTTGCATAATCCGTAACTCTGGACTCACGGATTACATTTACTTTTATCTGACCCGGATATTCCAATTCCGCCTCAATCTGCTTTGAAATATCACGTGCTAACAATACCATATCCGCATCGCTAACCTGATCAGGAACTACCATAACTCGAACCTCTCTACCTGCCTGAATGGCAAAAGATTTGTCAACTCCTTTAAATCCATTTGTTATATCTTCTAACTGTTTTAAACGATTGGAATAAGTTTCCAAAGTCTCTCTGCGCGCACCTGGACGTGCAGCACTGATGGTATCCGCTGCCTGTACCAAACATGCGATCAAAGACTCCGGTTCCACATCCCCATGATGAGATTCTACTGCATTGATAACAACTGGGGACTCCTTATATTTTCTACAGAGTTCCACACCGATCTGTATATGTGAACCCTCCTGTTCATGGTCCACAGACTTACCGATATCATGTAAAAGACCTGCGCGCTTTGCAATTCTTACATCCACACCGATTTCCGCTGCCAGTAAACCGGTCAATTGCGCAACCTCAATCGAATGCTTCAAGGCATTCTGACCATAACTTGTTCTAAATTTCATCTTACCAAGCAAACGAACCAACTCCTGATGGATTCCATGCACTCCTACTTCTAAAGTGGCAGTCTCTCCTTCTTCGCGAATCATCGTCTCCACTTCTTTCTGTGCCTTCTCAACCATCTCCTCAATTCTTGCCGGATGAATCCGTCCATCCACAATCAATTTTTCCAAGGCAATTCTCGCCACTTCTCTGCGAATTGGATCAAAGCCTGAGAGAATCACCGCTTCTGGAGTATCGTCGATAATCAAATCCACACCCGTCATGGTCTCTAATGTACGAATATTACGTCCCTCTCTACCGATAATCCTTCCTTTCATCTCATCGTTTGGAAGCTGAACAACAGAGATTGTCGTCTCTGCCACATGATCTGCCGCACACTTTTGAATAGCGGTAACCACGTATTCCCTTGCCTTTTTGCTGGCTTCCTCTTTCGCCTTACTTTCCATTTCCTTGATTAATTTTGCAGTATCAATTTTAACATCGTCTTCAATGGTTTTTAAAAGATATTCTTTCGCCTGTTCGGAGGTCAAACCTGAGATTCTTTCCAGTTCCTGTATGCGCTCTTCATGTAATCTTGCAACTTCTTCCTTTTCTTTGCTAATCTTTTCTTCCTTGGCTGCAAATCCGGCTTCACGTTTCTCGACTGCTTCCAGCTTACGGTCGATATTCGCTTCCTTCTGCTCAATTCGGCGTTCATTTCTTGAAATTTCGGCTCTGCGTTCCTTGATCTCTTTATCAAGCTCATTTTTGGCACGGATGGATTCCTCTTTGATTTCCAGAGAAGATTCCCGCTTCTTTGTCTCCGCAGTTTTCACTGCCTCGTCAATGATCTCACGCGCCTTTTCTTCCGCACTTCCAATCTTCGCCTCAGCAACCTTCTTTCGATAGGACACTGTGATTGCAGCTGTAAGTATAGCAGTAATAATAAAAGTAATTATCACAGCAACGATCACTTCTAGCACAGGAGCACCTCCTTTATTCAATTTTCATTGTACATATAACAAAGATTTTCTCTATATCTGTCATAAATAACAACAGTTAGATTTTATACTTTATTTAGTATTATGTCAAGTATTCTGCGCGCATCGCACGCAAGATATCCGAACTTTGATAACCTCTGCGCAAAAGAAACTGATAGATTTTATGAATCTCATTTTTAGGCAGATCTTTCCGATAACCCTTTTTTTCTAAAAGGTCACAAATCGCTGCCGTCTCATCCTCGTTTCCCTCTTCATCTAGCGCCTGTTCAATTATCTGTCTTTTCACACCTTTTTTCATCAGATCTTGACATAATCGCTGTCTACTCTTTTTTTCTTTCCCGGCACGAACATAATTACAGGCATAGCGCAGATCGTCGATATAGTGGTATGTCTTGACATAGGCTAGTGCCTCCTCGATCACTTCCGCTGGATAGCCGTTTTGTCTCAATTTTTCCTGAAGTTGATATTCTGTGCGATCCTGTCGTTCTAACAGATGCATGGCCCTTTTTTTCGCACGTTTTCCCACAATCCCGTATAAAAGTTCCAGGTAAAGCTCCTCTGAAATCTCTGTCTGTTCTCTTAGATCATACTTTTTAATCTCTCCCTGATACAAGAGCAGCTCCACTCCATGTTCAAACAATAATTTTCTCTTTCCCTTATCTAGGATCTCCATCTGCTCTATGTACATCTCTCTCTCCTATAATTCTAGTTTTTGCCTCTATTTTTCCTCTTTGGGATCCGTTTTCTCCGTCTCTTTTTTCACAGTTTCTTTTTTTGTTTCCTTTTTCCCTTCCGGTATTTCCTCCTCTTCTACAGCCCCATCCAGACTGTAATGATTTCTCACTTTCTGTTCTACCTCATCACAGATCTGTGGATTCTCTTTTAAGAATTTTTTCGCATTCTCACGCCCTTGTCCGATTTTTTCTCCATTGTAAGCGTACCATGCACCCGACTTGCTGATCACACTGATCTCCGCCGCTAGATCTAGGATATCCCCCTCTTTAGAAATTCCCTGACCAAACATAATATCGAATTCCGCCTCTTTAAACGGAGGTGCGATTTTATTCTTCACTACTTTGATACGAGTGCGGTTTCCGACAATCTCCCCACTCTGTTTTAAAGACTCAATTCTTCGCACATCTAAGCGAATGGAAGAGTAGAATTTCAAGGCACGTCCTCCTGTCGTCGTCTCAGGACTTCCAAACATCACTCCCACTTTTTCACGGAGCTGATTGATAAAAATTACGATACAATTTGACTTACTGATCACAGAAGTCAGCTTGCGCAGCGCCTGCGACATCAATCTCGCCTGCAAGCCGACATGTGAGTCCCCCATGTCTCCATCAATCTCAGCTTTTGGAACAAGTGCTGCAACAGAGTCCACGATCACAATATCCACCGCTCCGGAACGCACCATCGTCTCTGTAATTTCTAATGCCTGTTCTCCGCTGTCTGGCTGCGAAATATAGAGGTTATCAATGTCCACACCAATATTTTTTGCATAAACCGGATCTAACGCGTGTTCTGCATCGATAAACCCTGCGATACCGCCTCTTTTTTGTACTTCTGCTACCATATGAAGGGCCACCGTCGTCTTACCACTCGATTCCGGGCCATAGACCTCTATCACCCTTCCTCTTGGCACACCTCCGAGTCCAAGCGCAATATCAAGGCTTAACGATCCTGTCGGTATCGTCTCCACATTCATATCTGCCTGAGATTCCCCCAATTTCATAATGGAACCTTTTCCATACTGTTTCTCAATCTGCGTAATCGCCGCATCCAATGCTTTTAATTTATCTTCTTTTGCCATATTTGAGTTCTCCTTTTATGAACATATGTTCGTTTATTATTTTAATCATATTATATTTGAATGGGATTGTCAATGAATTTTAAAAGAATCTGAAAAAGAAAAGAAAGACAGTCAATCCATGATTGACTGTCCTTATTATATCGTTCCCCATATAACCACGTCAAGAGCTATTCTTTTGATCCATTTGCAAGCATCTTTAAAATGGTATCTTTGCTCTGTAATCCAACTGCTTTCTCCTGAAATACTCCATCTCTCATTACAACCAGAGTCGGAATACTCATAACTTGATATTTCAGAGCAAGTGCAGCTTCCTCGTCTACATTTACTTTTCCTATCTTTACAGAATCTTTTAGTTCTGCTGCAATCTCATCCAAAATCGGAGACTGCATCTTACAAGGACCGCACCACTCCGCCCAAAAATCCAGCAAAACCGGTTTTTTACTCTTTAATACTTCCTCCTCAAAATTGTCGTTTGTAATTGTAATGATTCCCATAGTTCCTCCTTAATCTCTTCCAAATTCTTCTAACTCCAATCCCTCATTTCGATCTAATACCATTCCTACGCTCCACGCATTGACAAAAAGCAGCAATGGATTTCCTTTCAAATCCTGAACTTTTTTCATATCCGACGTTCCTGTCAATCGTTCCAGATCGATCTCTCTATTCTTAATCCAGCGGATATGTTCATACGGCAGATTTTCCATATAAATTTCTACGTTATATTCATTTTCCAAGCGAAACTTCAACACGTCAAATTGAAGGACTCCTACCACTCCGACAATGATTTCCTCAAGCCCCGTATGGTATTCCTGAAAAATCTGTATAGCGCCTTCTTGTGCAATCTGATTAATCCCTTTCACAAACTGTTTTCTCTTCATCGTATCCACCTGACGCACTCTCGCAAAATGTTCCGGTGCAAAAGTGGGAATTCCCTCGTATTGAAACAGATTTGTTGACGTCGTGAGCGTATCACCGATAGAAAAGATCCCCGGATCAAACACTCCTATAATATCTCCCGCATAGGCCTCCTCTACAATATGACGCTCCTGCGCCATCATCTGCTGAGGCTGGGAAAGGCGCAATTTCTTTCCTCCCTGGATATGTGTCACTTCCATTCCAGCGTCAAATTTTCCGGAACAGA
>JAAVYC010000001.1 GCA_022790905.1 Lachnospiraceae bacterium
ATTTATCTCTCTTGTCTGCTTAAGAGGCATTTATGTCCAATTAAAATACTGTCAAAATATTGTCACTGACATTATTATCATACATCTCTTTCACTTCTTCATAATACATTTGCGTCACAGTCCCTTTTTTCACATCAAAAAACTTTATCTTTTCCGCTTCTTCAATTTCTTCAATCTCCTCAGAAACAATTAATATATTTCCGTCTTTCATTTTTGCATAAGTAAACTCATAATCCGTTTCATCCACTAGCTCAACCTTATATTCTTTTTGCTTTTTGGGGTCATACTTTACCGCATATTGCTTCACGTCACCACCCCATCCATCTCCATCTATTACGGATAAAAACAGCCAGCCATTTGACCACAGAGCGCCATCCTCAAATTCATCCAGCCAATCATATCCCGGACCTTTAACGCGCATATATTCATCCGAACAAATTTCACTTAACACTGAATGCCAATCTCCGTTTTCCAACACTGCATATACAAACAGCCAGTCCGTATCGCCATTCCTTGTATCCGATTCTTTTACATAATAACACACTCCTCCACGCGCCAAACCCTCACGATACACCGGTTCTTCTTCACCTGTTAAATACAGCCAACTCTTATTTCTAAAGTCTCTATCTAAATTTCTTTGTTCTTTCCACAATATTTCACCATATTCTTCCGCTAATCGATCATAATAGTCAGATGAAATCATCAGATTATATGCATAATCATACTCTTCATTATCTATAGCTTCAGAAATTATTAATCCTTCCTCTTTATATTTTTTCTCTTCTATCCAACCGTTAAAAAGAACGGCGCCCATAGCAAAAACGACCAGTGCGCCTCCCAAAACAATGCCATATTTTGCACTCTTTTTTCCCTCTTTTTCTTTTCTCAATTCTTCTTCTTTAGCCTGCTTTTCTGCCTCCACTCGTCTTCTTTCTTCCGCCTCTGCTTCCGCTTCTAATTCTTTCAAATATTTTTGATAGGTATCTTTTATATGGTCCATCGTATATTCAGAAGCGATTAACTTACTCATATTACATGATCTGCAAACACTGCCCGTATTCACAAAACCGCATACACACTGCCAATATTCTTCTTCCATCATTGCATAAAATTTTCCCTGGACACTCTTTTGTTTCACAAATTCTAAATATGGTGCAGATAACGGATTCTGCTTTGTATCGATCCATTTGCTTGCCGTATTCTCTGTTATCGTCCCATCCGAAAAACAGACTTTTTTTACTTGAATCTTTAACTTTCTTATATCAGTGCTTGGCAACACCATTTGAACATTCCCATGCTCACCAGGTTTCACTGACATATCTTGCTCCACAACATCAAAAGTCTCACGTCCATTTACAATAACTTTATCCCAAAACGAGTTAAAACCAGCCGCCAAAAACATTATTGCTGAAATAATTGATTCAGATACATTTACAAATTCAACCGACAAAACTAAATTTATGTCGCTTTCTTTTTGTATATTCCAAGACACAATATGAACCGCTGAATATATATCCACTCTATCAGCAGAAATTCCTTCTGTGATGATTTCTTCCTTTTCTTGCTGCTTAACCTCTGGCTCCAATTCAACCATAGCTTTTGTCGTATTGACATCCGGTTTTGTCAATGCAACAATAAGTGCAATAATACCGAAGAAAAATCCCCACCAAAACCAATTTTCCTGGTAACCTTTATTTTCAATTACACTTTTGACAATAAGCCCCCATACAACGCCCCAAAGAATCCCGATCAATAAATAAAATCCCATACCTTTCCACTCCTTTCCACGATAATATTTTCCATATTCCAAAAACTTTATATGCCCATTTTACCATGTTTTACAAAAAATATCACGTAACTTTTAATACTTTTGCACAAAAAAGCAAAAAAGTTGGCGAAAAATGACGATAATTATTTAGAATTCATCTGTACCTTTTACGTATCTATCCAAAATTTAAATATTATCATCCTTACAGAACCAGTATCTCAAAAAAATACCTCCTAAGTAGATTTCAGCTATTTTTTTATCTACTTAAGAGGTATCTATCATTACCTGCTATTCATACATTTACTTTATTTCTTAAAATTTACCCTACTTTCTTAGATACTCATAGGTATACTTAGATTTCTGATCCTCTTCCTCTGTCACTACTGTCATAATTCTATCACTAGCCTCTTTAATTTTTAAATTTACCTCCTCAGCACCATATCGCAAATAGTGGGCATAGCCTACTATTAACACCTCATAGGATTCACCCTTAACGCCATTTTCTATTTCCGTAACCACGCCATTTTCAAACTTACAATATGTATCGTCTACAAACTCATATTCATCAAAATATCCTCTCCCTTTATACCAACTTTCTAACTCCCATCTTCCATTTAGAAACAGAACGTATTTTAATTCCTTATTTGTATCATATAATTCATCACAGTTTTGAAAATTTTCTAATCCATCAATTCTTCGACAAATTTCCGCCATATTATGAACTTCGCCATCATAAAGATTCTCTAATTCCAAGAGAATCTCACAATATTCAAGATATTTTGCCGTATCTTTATAATCCCCAATATCCTGAAACTTTTCTAATGCATTTGAATATTCCTCTGATCTCAAATACCTGACTCCATCTTGATACTGCCGCTCTTCTTTATCTTTCTGAAAGAAAAAAAACGCTATAGCTGCTACGACAACCACACTGCACAAAATGGCAGCCAGAATCAAAGATTTCCTTTTTCCCCTATCTGCTTTTTCTTCTTTTTCTAAACGTTTCGCTATCTTTTCTTTCATCGATGATTCTGATATATGAGAAATTTTTTCTTTTGAAACCATACAATCTGTACATTGATCCCTGGTATTTTTATTATAATTCCCACATACACACTGCCATAAGTCCAAATATTCTTTAAATTGAAATTTTGTATCAGGTCCAAATTCTATTTTACACTGTTTTAAATATTCAGGATCTCCCTTGATGACTTCAGGTTTCGGCAGCATACTCCATTCTTCATTTTCTCCATTCCAAACTTCCCCATTGTCAAAGCAGACATTCAACACATGTACTTCCAAAGTACGGGTATTAGAGTCCGGCAGCTCTATTGCCGTCCTGTCGCCAAAATATTCTCCTAAACCACAATTCAAATCCAAATATTGAAATTTCTCCAACCCTATCAGTTTTTCTCCCATGACATCATAGGCATCTATTTTTACCTGAACAGCTGTTACTCTTTTCTCATTTACATTTTTGAATTTTAATTGACCTATCACACATTTTTTCTGATCGTCAAGCAGTAAAGCACCCGCCACTAAAATAATTGGTGAACCAACTGTATATTGGCCGCGGTCAATTTCTCCAATCTTTTGATATCTTTTGTTCATTTTTAACTCCTAAAATTCTAACTCCGCCTACTTGTTCAACCATCTTTTATAATGCTGGCAATTCATCATCTCTTTCATCAATTGTCTCATCTCGAACCGAAATCATGAATTCACTAACCACACATATGATTCCTGATATAAAAAAGCCACTAGCCAAAGTGAAATATGCCGTTGCATAAGTTCCATTGATAATATAATTGTACGCATCTCCGCCAACATAGGCATTCTCTCTATAGACATCCGAATTATTATATTTTGCTATTTTGTCATAGCCCATAATTACCATAAATGTGAATAAAATAAAACAGATTACTGCCACAACACGTAAAACAATTTTCTTTTTCATATTTTGATCCTCTCTTTACATTTATCTTACTGTAACAAATTTTCCAGATGCTATTTAGAAAACAGTCGCTAGAAAAATCAAATTCTAGCGACTGTTTTTATGCTTCTATATAACTTATATCATATTCAATTATTTATTGTTAATTGCTGCCTGAGCCGCTGCCAATCTTGCAATCGGTACACGGAATGGTGAACAGGATACATAATCCAATCCTAAATTATGGCAGAACTCAACAGAAGATGGATCTCCGCCGTGCTCTCCACAAATACCCAAATGCATATCTGGACGTGTAGCCTTACCAAGTTTTACAGCTGTCTCCATTAACTTACCAACACCGTTCTGGTCTAATCTTGCAAACGGGTCGGACTCGAAAATCTTAGCCTGATAATAAGCGTCTAAGAACTTACCAGCGTCGTCACGAGAGAATCCAAATGTCATCTGTGTCAAATCGTTTGTACCGAAGCAGAAGAATTCAGCTTCTGTTGCGATTTCATCTGCTGTCAATGCAGCTCTTGGAATCTCAATCATAGTACCAACTTCGTAGTGAAGATCAATACCTGCCGCTGC
>JAAVYC010000132.1 GCA_022790905.1 Lachnospiraceae bacterium
GTCCGCTCTTTTCCAAATCCTCCAGACCTCCAAATGTATCGTCTATCGTATATTCCCGTCCTTCTTTTTTCGCATTTCTCACTGCCGTGAGTAGATTGCGCATCGTAAATTGCGCTCCCTGCTCCGCCAGCATACCGATTGCCGCACCGTCCGTTTTTTCTACCTGTGCAATCAAACGATAAATTCCAATATAGGCGCTGCGCTCCTCCTCCGCAATCTGACCGTTTTGTTCTAACTTATAGAGATATTTACTGAACCGCTCTTCTTCATTGTCGATTCCAAGCTCATTTTTCATCTCCACTGCTGTCTGATTTAGTTCATCCAAACTCATATCCAGCGGGTTTACCCCCGTTTTAATCATCTCACGTACTACCTGCGGTGTCATATTCCGGAATGTTTGCTGTACCTTCTCATCCAACGCTTTCATCTGCATGACAGATTCCTCAGTAATCTCCATCTGATTATATGCCAAAATACGCACTGCACGTTGATTTGCCTCGCTCGTCTCCATTCCCAGATCATTGAGAATATCCTCCACATTCCGAAATGCTTTCTGGATAGAATCTCCCATATCCTTTCGCGGACTCGTCATCAAAGTCTCATAAGATTCATTTGCCTTTTCAAACGTATCCTGTAAGACTTTACCTTCTTCGTGGAGTTTTGCCGGTGTATTGAGATTTCCCTCTTCTGCGCCAAGCGTATATGCCGGAACACCTTTTAACTCTTCAAATACCTGCTCTATTTCCTGGTAAATCTGGAGGTTCTCTTCCGTCGGTTCTACACCACCCTGTGTCAAAAAGCTCTTATAATATGCCTCTTCTGCCTCCTTTAGCGCATCGACAGTCTTCTCAATCTCCTCCGTGTCAATTGCCAAGTCTTTATCTATGTGTGCATAATTTGCCTTTGCACTCATTTCCAGACGAGCTTCCTCTAATTTTCTGCGTCCGGTTATTGTTAGAATCGCGTCTTTTGGACGTTTTCCCTGTAAAATTGCATCGGTAATCGCATTGAACACCTCTTCCTTCTCCGCAGGAAGCTGCAATTTTTTCAATTCCTGATAAAATTCCAGATTCTCTTTTGTCAGTGGTATCTCATTCTCTATGAGCCAGAGTCCGTCTGCCATATTTTCCTCATTGGCCTCAAACCCTGCCTCTTCCAATATTTTTTGTATCTGCGCATCTAACTGCTCGAAATTAATTTCTTCATCCTGTACAGGCGCAGTATATGTACTGCTTCCACTGTGTTCTGCTTTGTATAAATTGTCAATCGTCGGCTCTAACTCATTATCCAACATATATTTTATGGCACCATCTGAAGGTTCTTCGAGACTTTCCGCCATCTCAAGGGCCTCTTTTGTCTCCGTCACATTTTCCTCCGTCGCCGGAAGATTCACACTGCCAAGAACTTCTTCAATTTGAGCCGTACTCAGATCATCTCCAAAAATACTCAGATCGACCCCCGCTTTCGCAAGCTCAATTTTAATCTTATCCATCACAGTTACAATAACGGGAATTTCTTCTCCATTCACTGTGATCCCTTCTTCTTCCATCTTCTCATAATCCTCTTCCGTCGTAGTATTAGAGAGGACGACCATCTCATTTTTCATCGCAAGAGGAGTCATATTCTCTCCCTGCTCTTCTATTTCATCGAGAATCGTCTTTTCTTCCTGGGCCAGAGGTTTTTCATATGTCACATTCTTGATCCGATAGGATTTCCCTGTCTGATCCACTTCTTTTGTCGTACTGTTTTCTATCAAAACTGTGCCATTTCCACGGCTCTGTACACTCGTATCTTTTTGTGTCACTTCTGTCCGATTTCCTAAATCAACCCTCATAGATACCTCCTATGATTTCTTTTGTTTTGCTTACTGTTATGTATTTCGGATTCTTGGATCAAAAACTTAAGGGTCCATCTAAATACGATGAACCCTCTTACCTCTTAATATTCAAACACTGCCACCCCATACGGAGGAAGCGGATAAGCAATCGAATATTCCCTGTTATCCCATGTTTTTTTCACTGCTTTATAAATCTTCTTTCTCGGTACGCCTTTTTTGGAGCCAAACCGCTTTCCCTGACTCGTTAAAATCAACCGATAGTCTTTCTTTTCCGGCACTCCAACACGAAAATCTTTGCGTTCCACAGGCGTAAAGTTAAACACAAACAAGAGATTTTTCTTATCGGATTTTCCTTTTCTGATAAAACTATAAATACTCTTCTCCGCATCGTTCGCATTGATCCACTCGAATCCATCCCATCCGTTGTCGATCTCATACATACACGGATATTTTCGATAGATATGGAGCAATTCTCTCATAAAGTTCTGAATCCCTTTATTTTTTGGATCCTCTAAAAGATCCCAGTCAATCTCTCTCTTTTCACTCCACTCCCGGGACTGAGCGATATCCTGACCCATAAAGAGAAGTTTTTTGCCTGGATGTCCCATCATAAAAGCATAACCCACTTTGAGATTGGCAAATTTATCTTCTTCTAACCCCGGCATCTTGTTAATCATGGAACATTTCAGATGCACGACTTCATCGTGGGAGAGAACTAGAATATAATGTTCACTTCCATTATAACTCATCGCAAAAGTCATTTTATGGTGATTATCTTTTCTAAAATACGGATCTAATTTCATGTAATCGAGAAAATCGTGCATCCAGCCCATATTCCATTTATAAGTGAAATTTAAGCCGCCCTCTTCTACTTTTCCTGTGATCTGAGGCCACGCTGTAGATTCCTCTGCAATCATCACTACGCCCGGATTCCTTCCAAGGATTAACGTATTAATATGTCGGAAAAACTCTATCGCTTCTAGATTTTTATTCTCACCATATTCATTCGCTACCCACTCACCGTCATTTTTTCCATAGTCTAAATAAAGCATGGATGCGACAGCATCAACGCGTAATCCGTCAATGTGATAATGCTCAATCCACAATAGAGCACTTCCGATTAAAAAATTCTTTACTTCATTCTTTCCGTAATCAAAGATCTTAGTTCCCCAGTCGGGATGTTCTCCTTTTCTCGGATCTGCATATTCGTAAGTCGGGGTTCCGTCGAAATCTGCGAGTCCGTGGGCATCCTTTGGGAAATGCGCTGGAACCCAATCTAAAATAACTCCGATTTCTTTCTTATGCAGATAATCCACAAAATAAGCAAAATCCTCCGGTGTTCCATAACGGGAAGTCGGCGCATAATATCCAGTCACCTGATATCCCCAAGAACCATCAAACGGATACTCTGAAATCCCCATCAGTTCCACATGGGTATATCCCATATCTATCACATAGTCAGCCAAAGCATGAGCGAATTCACGGTATGTATAAAAACCGTCATCCTCCCGATTTGGATGGCGCATCCAGGAACCCGGATGTACTTCATAGATAGCCATCGGTTTATCATATGGGTCTTTGCATGCAGCACGCTCTTTCATCCATTTATCGTCTGTCCACTTAAAATGTTCAATATCCGTTATTTTTGAAGCATTTCCCGGTCTTAGCTCCCCTTCATTAGCGTATGGATCCGCTTTATACAGCAGTGTTCCATCCTGTGTCTCAATCAAATATTTATAAAGGGAACCTATCTCAACCCCAGGTATAAATGTCTCGTAGACGCCGATACCCTCCGGTTCTATTCGTTCCATTTCGTTTACAGTTTCATTCCACTCATTAAATTCACCAATTACAAAAACCCTTTTTGCTTTTGGTGCCCAAACGGCAAAGCGTACTCCTTCTCCCTTTTCGTCTTTAAATGGGTGCGCACCTAACTTCCTATAAATCTCATAGTGCGTTCCCTGTCCAAATAAATACGCATCTAATTCTGTAAAATTTTCCATCGCTTTGACCTCTTTCACTATTCCTCAAAATCCTTCTCTCTCAATATTTTATTGTCGTTTTGTCCACTGTGTTTAGAAAAGACGCTAAAGGCCTTTTTTAATCCTCCCTTTTCAGAGTTCATAACGGCTTCATCCACAATATCTTTTACTTCAAATAAGGTCGTTGCTTCATCTAGTTTTTCGATACTGCTAATACGGTTATAAAGTGCTAGGATCCCCATCTCGTCAATCTCATATTCCAATTCTCTAGCATATGATTTTGCAAACTCTACGAGTTCATCAATGGAAAAAATCGGAATATTAATTTTCTCTGTGAATTTCTTTGCAAATTCTTCATCCCTTCCGAGCGCTTTACGGATCCCCTCTTTCGTGTCCTCCAAAATTACCAGCATTCCCGCTGTATCTGTCGACATCTGTAAGGAGAGTCTCACGGCGGTCTCTCTCGTAAGCATCCCCGCTTTCTCGATGATCAGGCAACCTCCGCGAACTTTGCCAAGCAGCTCCGAAATATCTTTCTGATTCAGAGAAGAAGCCTCAATTTTTCCCACTTTACCATTGACCTGTCCCGTCTCCTGTTGAACCACTTTAATCAAATTTGTAGCCAATACAGTTTTACCACTTCCAGGCCCTCCCTGGACAATGATATTTCCTGCGGCAGACGTAACGCTTCTTCTTTTTCTTCTCTTTACTCCGGTCAATACCTGACAGAGCTGTTGTTCCATTCCCTGAATCGGTATAAAATAGGAAAAAAGTTCTTTTTGAGCATCACTTAGACGAATGGTGATATCCTCATCCTCAATCACGTCCTCTGGTACTTGAATAGATGGAAGTTCTTTCTGTTCCTTTAACAGTTTTTCCAAAACTGACCCTATCTCCGGCAGTTCTTCCTCTTCGGTTGGAAGCTCGATCTCTGGCAATGGCTCTTCTTCTGTCGGAAATTCTATTTTCGGCAATTCTTCTTCGACCGAAAACTCTATTTCAGGTAACTTCTTTTCCTCAACCGAAAATTCTGCTTTCGAAAATGATTCCTGTTCTATTGGAGACTCAATCTCCGATAATGACTCCTTTTCAACAAAAGATTGTTCTTCTGGCAATTTTTCTTCTTTCATAGAATCGACTTCTTGTGAAAACTCGTCTTCCTCTGCTATCTCCTCTGTCAACGGCTGCTTATTCTCCTGTATCATCTGGTCTATGTTATTATTCTCAATTGATAATTTTTCAATCTCTTTTGTAAGAATATTATTGACATTCTGAAATAATTTTACTGTTTTTTCTTCTTTCTCCGGCTCATCTACATCCTGCAAATATTCCTGCTCTAAAATTTCTTTTGGTGACAATCCCGCCTCTAACTGGGGAATCATGTCTACCAGTCTCTTCATAATATCTTCCGCTTCTTTGAGAGCTCTTGCCTTTGCAGAAACTAATTTTCTCTGTTGCGCTTCCTGCAGCGCTGTCTCCGCCGCACGCTTTGTCTTCTCCCATTCTACCAAAACATCCTGAATGCTCATCTGACCTGTGATCTGTCTTTCTACCATTGGATTTTTTGGCACGTACATACTGATCTGTCCATCGGAATCTTCCGCCAAAAGTTCCTTAAAATTCAACTTCAAAGAGCCATCTATTTCCGCATCGGTTTCTATATGACCATATTTTTCTTCCTTTTCCTTTTCATCCTCATGCGGAATTTGCAGATAGGGAAATTCCTCTACCATTTTTTTGATGGCATCCATCGAATCATTGACTTCTTCTTTTTCTGTCGCATCCATAATCTGCTGCATGTTCTTAGCAAGTTCTTTTTGAAGATTTACCGTATTAAAACGACTCGTATTCATCGTCACTTGCGGGATCTTAACAACCTCGGAGACAATCTCACCTGAGTTTAACGTGTCATTCGGTCTGACCTCCACAATTCCATCGCGTTTTTGACGAAACTGACGATATTTTTCCTCCTGTTGTTTTGTCAATGGCTGATAAAGCATTTTTAATTCCAGTGCCTTTTCGACATATGCACCGTCGCCAAACCATAAAATCAATTCATCGCAAGCCTCTATACACTGCTCACTCATTCCTGCCTGATGATAGAGATATGCCAGTTCATAGGCCCATTCTTCTATATATTCCTGTTCCTTCATATCTTCTAGAATCTGAATCTGTTCTTTGATATCGGCGCCCTTTGCTTTATATATCCTATATTTTAACACAAATTTTAAATTATCATTCGGCGCTATCTCTACAAACTCCTCATAGCGCTCCATCGCTTCTTCATAGTTGCCCATACGAAGCTCCAACTCCACGAGTCGGCATATCATCATCCTCCCTATCGGAGAGCGTTCATACGCAATCAATAGGATCTCTTTTGCATCTTCAAATCTTTCTACTGCCTCATAGACTTCCGAAGCCTTTATCAGAGAATTGGCATTGCGAACACGTCTCCAATTAATGGAATCTGCCAATTCCTCCGCCATATGGACATTTCCCTCTGCCAACGCACTTTTCATTTGATCTAGTTTTAATTTATATTCATATCTATCCAATTTGGTCACCTCGAAATATACCTTATAACGGGCATACTTTTATCTATTTTAGTGTACCATAGAACACACTAATGTGTCAAAATATATTGTATTAGAGCCGTATTCGTCAAGTCTTGTCGAACACGGCCCTCTTCTATATTTCTTCTTTCGTCTCTTCCTCGCTGTTCACTTTTTCCTCTTTTAAATACAGGATTTCATTTGTCTTAACGTCCACTTCCTTTAGATCGACATAACATTCTGTTCCTTCCGGCAATTTTTTGTTTCGCAGAAAATAACAGATGATTCTCTCTAAAATATAATAGATCACCCCAAATATTGGCACGCCCAAAAGCATTCCTGCAAAACCAAACAAACCGCCTCCAACCATGATGGCAAACACAACCCAAAAAGGAGACAAACCGGTAGAATCGCCCAGAATTGCCGGTCCAATAATATTTCCATCCACCTGTTGTAACACAAGCACCATAATCACAAAATAGAGTCCCTGAATCGGATTTGCCAATACAATAATAATGAATCCTGGTATCGCCCCAATAAAAGGACCAAAAAACGGAATGATATTGGTTACACCGACAATGACACTGATCAAAAGCGCATATGGCATTTTCATAATCAGCATCACAATATAACAGATAATTCCGATAATCGTGGAATCTAGAATTTTGCCGCTGATAAATCCGCCAAAAATCTCATTGCTTTTTCTCGCTGTCTCAATAATAATGTTTGCTTTCCTCGGTTTAAAAATGGCATAGATCAATTTTTTTAATTGTCCAACAAATGTCTCTTTTCCGGATAACAGATATACGGAGACAATCAATCCTACTGCAATATTGAGCAGCATTTTTAGAAAACCAATCAACCCTGTTGTAATGGAGGACAGATAGCGATTGCTCTTTGGAAGCAAATCTTTCATCGCCCAATCACGCAAATAATCGGATGCGTGTAACAAGGTATCCTCCAAAATATTTCCAAGCTTTGAATCTCCATCTAACCATTTGTTAATTCCTGCGACAAATTCTTTGATCTCTCCCGGCAATGATACGACTAATCCTTGAATACTCTCCACCAATTGTGGAATTAACATCACCAGCAAAAGTACGATAATCAGGATGAATACTGCGAGAGCACCGATGGTCGCTATACTCCGGCACCATCTTTTTACCTTGTCCTTTTTCTTCATCTTCGGCCCAAGTAAACGGAGCAAATATTTTTCAAAAAACACCATCACTGGGTTAATTAAATAAGCAATCACAATTCCGAAAATAATTGGTTGTAATACAGAAGTAAGTGCCCTCCACGATGCTGCAAATCCATTGTAGCGATAAATTAGAAAAAACACAAGTATACACAAAGAAAGCACTAAAAATGTCGTCAGACCCAAAGCCAGATAAGGGCGGATATTCCAATGTGACTCTTTTTTCTGATGGTTCTTTTGCGGATCATAAGAATTATAATCGTTCATCTCTATGTCACTCCTTTTAATCTACTCTGTTGTAATTAATCAGGCATCCTTTCAAAATGATTTCCCTTTCGTCATCTGTGAGTTCTCCCATCTGTAGATGGAATTCTTTTAATTCCTCTTTTTTTATAACATAAGCGACGATATCATTCGCTTTCTCTTCTACAGATTTTCGAATATCTGGAATGAACAAGTAATCACCATTCTCAAATGGCAAATCGCCTTTTTCAATTAAAAATGGAAGCATACCCCAGTTAATGAGGTTCGAGCGATAACGCTTTGTCGCATATTCATTCGCAATATTTGCCCATCCGCCGAGTACTTTTTGGCAGGAAGCCGCCTGCTCTCTTGCGGATCCATCTCCCGGCTTTACAGCAAAAATTGTACTTCCAATACCGACATTTGTTTTATCAACATCTGAAAACGTCTCTCTTATTGTACCCATGACCTGCTCTATCTCTGGCAATGCCTCTGCTGGACATTGATCTGCCTCAATCGCTTTCTGCGCCTTTTGAACCTCTTTCGCTTTTCCCACATAGGCAGGATCTTTTCTCGAAAGAGTAAATTCTGCAAGTCCCAATGGATTGGAACGATATGAGGAGGTCTCTCCTGACGGAATCAGCTCATCGGTTGTCGTGACAGGATCATGAATTTCAGAGACTACCTTTAACACCATATTTTCCGGAAGTTCGCTCATCCTTGGCCAGTCTTTAATATTTGGACCAAACTTAATCTCCACGCTTGAATCTGCAACGCCTTTGCTGTCAAAAACACGGTTTGCATAAATCGTCTTATCAAAATGATATGCCGGTTTTTGAAATGTTACATCTACATCTGCCGCTGATGTCAAGTATCCTTTATTCGCTGCAGTCGCCGCAATTGAACGCGCATCCATCAACGCCACGGAAGCGATCTGTCCATTCTGTAATTTAGAACCCTCGCGATTCGGGAAATTTCTTGTAGAATGGCGAATGGAGAGTCCATGATTGCTCGGCGTATCCCCAGCGCCAAAGCAAGGTCCACAAAACGCTGTCTTTACGATTGCTCCTGTTGCGAGCAGATCTGCCACAGAACCATTTCTGACAAGTTCCATATAGACCGGTGTACTTGCCGGATAGACACTTAGCGTAAATTCATCCGGTCCGATACTGCTGCCTCTTAAAATGTCTGCCGCATCACAGATGTTTTCATATCCGCCGCCTGCGCATCCCGCAATAATTCCCTGTTCCACATATAATTTTCCATTTTTTACCTTATCTTTTAACTGAAAATCTACAGCTCCGTCTAAGCTGACCAGAGCTCTTTTCTCACAATCGTCTAAAATCTCCATCAAATTACTGTTTAATTCTTCAATGGTATAGACGTTACTCGGATGAAACGGCATTGCAATCATTGGTTTGATCTCACTCAAATCAATCTCAATCATGCCATCGTAGTAGGCAACTGCACCTGGCAGTAATTCTTTATACTCTTCTTTCCTTCCGTGAATGTCATAGAACTCTTTCACTTTTTCATCAGTCTTCCAAATAGAGGACAGACAGGTTGTCTCCGTTGTCATAACATCCACGCCAATACGGTAATCCACACTCAGATTTTCCACGCCAGGCCCTATAAATTCCATCACTTTATTCTTTACATATCCATTGGCAAATACTTCCCCAATTATCGCAAGGGCGATATCCTGAGGTCCCACACCGTGCTGCGGCTCCCCTTTTAGGTAAACTCCGACAACTCCTGGCATGTTGATATCATAAGTCTGACTCAACAGCTGTTTTACCAATTCTGGTCCACCCTCGCCCATCGCCATTGTACCTAAGGCCCCATAACGTGTATGAGAGTCAGAACCCAAAATCATCTTTCCACCCCCTGCAAGCATCTCTCTCGCAAATTGATGAATTACTGCTTGATGAGGCGGTACATAAACTCCA
>JAAVYC010000133.1 GCA_022790905.1 Lachnospiraceae bacterium
ATCAAAATTTTTACAGTGTTTATTCCTTTAAAGACGAGGTCAATGCAAAGATGATGGAAATTCAAAATCTCAATACACTCGATATTTTAGAAGATCAGCTTGATCAAAATGCATTCCAGATTTATACGGCTTTGAAACCTGGAGTCGTCGTTTACTATACAGATGGATATGAAAATGTAACAGTGGATACTCTGACAGAAGAATTATTGGACGAGAATAAATACAAAAAGGTAAATCTTAAAAATCAGGATACAGTCGGTGCTAATGTACCGGTCTATAAACTGATCACAGATGAAAATTGGAATGTTGTTTTTAGAATTTCAGATCGTCTTGCGAAAACCCTGAAAGATGACGATACCGTAGAGGTCCGTTTAGAAGATGGAAATACCGTTTGGGCGTATTATGATATTTTTTCCATTGGAAAAAATAAATATCTGAATCTAAAATTGCGCACATCGATGATTCGGTTTGCCAATCAGCGTTTTATGGACGTAGAATTGCTACTAGACGATGCTACGGGGCTTAAAATTCCAAACTCTGCAATTACAGAAAAACAATTTTTAACAGTACCAAAAGAATATTTTACACGCGGAAAAGATTCTAGTACCTATGGACTGCTCATTGCAGAAGAAGGAAAAAAGGACTCTTTCGTGACACCAGAAATTTTTTATGAGAAAGACGGCATGTATTACGTAGATGAGAGTGATGTGGCAAAAAATTCCCGTGTAAGAAAACCGGATTCCAACGAGATTTATACGGTAAACAAGAAAGCAACACTCAGAGGGGTCTATAGCGTGGATAAAGGATATGCGTTGTTCAAACAAATTGAAGTATTGCACCAAAACGAAGAATATTCTGTCTTAAGAAAAGGCACCAGTTATGGTCTTTCTCTCTATGACCATATTGCTTTGGAGGGAGATTCGGTTTCAGAAAATGACTTGATTCATTAGGAGGAATAAAATAGATGTTAAAAGAGAACCTAGAGAAAGTGGAACAAAAGATTCAAAAGGCATGTGCGGTTTCGGGACGAAAACGTGAAGATATTACGTTGATCGCTGTGAGTAAGACGAAACCATTAGCTATGTTACAGGAGATTTATGATGCAAACGTACGGAATTTTGGTGAGAATAAAGTACAGGAATTGGTAGAAAAATATGAGGTACTTCCTAAGGATATCAAGTGGCATATGATCGGACATCTGCAAAGGAATAAGGTAAAATATGTGGTGGGAACGGCAGCGTTGATTCATTCTGTGGACAGTTTACGTTTAGCACAAGAGATCAGCAAAGAGGCTGCAAAAAAACATATAACGGTTCCGATATTGATAGAAATAAATCTCTCGGGAGAGGAGACAAAATTTGGGTTTTCCAGAGAGGAAACCCTCACTTTTATAGAAGAGGCAGCAAAACTTCCAAATATTTTTATAAAAGGATTGATGACGGTGGCTCCGCCGGTGAAAGATCCGGAGGAAAACCGTACGCTTTTTAAAAATATAAAACAATTATCTGTTGACATAACTAAGAAAAACATTGATAATGTAACTATGGAAATTCTGTCAATGGGTATGACGAACGATTATACCGTTGCTATTGAGGAAGGTGCGACAATGGTGCGCGTGGGAACAGGTATTTTTGGAGAAAGAGATTATAATAAAAAGTAGGTTAAGGAGAGGAAGAATGGGAGTGTTAGATAAATTTTTGAATGTGATGAAGCTAAATCCAGATGATGATGACGATTTTTATGATGATGATTTTTACGATGATAACGAGGAACCAGAAGGAAAAAGATCTGTTTTTCGGAGAAAATCTGAGAGTGATATAGATGATATGTACGATGAGCCATCAGATAGGGATAGAACGCAGAGGTCAACGCCGAAGCTGACACCAATTCGCGGTGGAAAAAGAACTGGTACAAACAGCAGTATGGAAGTCTGTGTGATCAAACCGATTTCGGTAGAAGATGCCAGGGAGATTACAGAGACACTTTTAGATAATCGAACAGTTGTCCTAAATGTGGAAGGTCTAGACGTGGACATAGCGCAGAGAATTATTGACTTTTCGTCGGGTTCTTGTTTTGCGATTAACGGCAATCTGCAAAAGATTTCTAATTACATATTCATTATCACACCGCCGAGTGTTGAAATTTCGGGAGATTTTTTAAGTCTTATGGACACTGTTGACAATGCCACATTGCAGACGAATTTTTAGGAAATGGGAAACGAACAGGATTTACTACAAAAACGTTATATGGATTTATCCAGACAGGCAAACAGGAAGGGAATCGTTATTTATAGCGATTTCCTTAATTTGAGTGAACAGAATCTGCTGAATTCTGTGAAAAATAAATTGGAGACATCTTATGAGACCTACGGGGGTTATGATTTTGCAGAGAGAAAAATTGCAGCATTCCTTCCCGACGATTTGGCGTATGAATGGGAGTATCCATTGATTTGTCTAAAGATCACGCCTGCCTATCCCAAATATGCAGAACATCTGTCGCATCGCGATATATTAGGAGCAGTGATGCACCAGGGATTGGAGCGCTCTAAAATCGGAGATATTCTCTGTAAAGAGGAAGATTTTTATTTATTCTGTGAGGAGCATATAAAATCCTATCTTTTAGATTGCATACAAAAGGTCAGGAATACCTCTGTAAATATCGAACAGGTTGCTCTTTTGGAGGCTCCGGTTTTGCCAAAATTTATAGAAAAAAGCGGAATCATCACATCCAATCGTCTTGACAGTCTTGTGGCATGTTTTTGCAATTGTTCGAGAAATGAAGCCTCGAAATTGATTTCAGGTGGAAAAGTCTTCATAGACGGAAAAGAAATGTTGAGCAATACGTACACCTGTAAAGAGGGAGATATTATATCGGTACGTTCTTTTGGAAAATACATTTTTGATGCCTGTTCGGGAGAGACAAAAAAGGGACGGCTGAAAATAAAATATAGAGTTTATAGTTAGGAGAGAATTATGGAGCAGACACGAGAAAAGACAGAAAATAAGAGAGGTGAAGAGGAAGAAAGACTTCCGGTCACTTATGAAGGAAAATGGATTTATGATATTCTTTTGGAATCTTCTTATGACGGAATTTTAGAAGAGTTAGAGCGCATCGGATACAAAAAGAATATAAAAATATGTATTGTGACGGATTCCAATGTTCAAAAAGTCTATGAAGAAACTCTAAAGAGCCATCTTTTAGAACGATTTGATACAGTAAAAACATTTGTGTTTGAAGCTGGAGAAAAAAGTAAAACGCTGGATACAATACAAAAATTATATGAATATTTAATAATTAATAAGTTTGAGAGAGGGGATTTGCTTCTCGCATTAGGAGGAGGTGTTGTCGGAGATATGACTGGTTATGCGGCAGCGACTTATTTGCGCGGGATTGACTTTATTCAGATTCCCACCACACTTCTTGCACAGGTAGACAGCAGCGTTGGCGGAAAGACCGGTGTGGATTTTGCACAGTATAAAAATATGGTAGGTGCGTTTAAGCAGCCTCGTCTGGTTTATATCAATTTGAATGTTTTAAAGTCGCTTCCAGAAAAACAGTTTGCCTCCGGAATGGCAGAAGCCTTAAAATCGGGATGGATTCAGGATAGGGAATATAGTCTTTTTTTGGAAAAATATCAAAAAGAGATTCAATCCATTTCTTATGAACAGATTCGGAATACGGTGTCGGGAAGTTGCCGGATCAAAAGGGACGTTGTACAAAAAGATCCCTTAGAACACGGGGAGCGCGCCCTTTTAAATTTCGGACATACTATTGGCCATGCAATAGAAAAGTTGTCTGACTTTTCTCTATATCATGGAGAGTGTGTGGCTCTTGGCATGGTGGCGGCAGCTCAGATTTCCTGGAAAAAAGGAAATATTGAGAAAAAAGATCTGGAGAGGATCGAGCAGATGCTTCTTTCTTATCATCTTCCGATTCATCTGGATGTGGAATTAAAGCAAAAGATAAATGCCAAAGATATTTTATCTGCGACGAAATCGGACAAAAAAATGGAAAATGGACAGATTAAATTTGTACTTTTGCAGGAGATTGGAAAAGCCTATCTCAGCCGTGATATCTCAGATGAAATGCTTCTAGACGGAATCCATTATATTCTAGATTGACATAATATTTTTATGTCAACTATATAGTGAGAAAGGTGGTGGATGATTGGTGAACGAGAAAAAAGGAATGAGATTTCATCTGATTTTTTGGTTGGGAACACTGTGTTTATTGTTTTTTGATCGCCTGAGTAAATATTTTGCAGTTCTCTATCTGAAAGATAAACCATCAATTCCGGTGATTCAGGATATATTTTGTCTACAATATCTGGAAAATCGAGGGGCAGCTTTTGGACTTTTACAGGGAAAAAAATTAATTTTTATTTTAATTACGCTTATTTTTTTTATTGTTGTATTTTGGATTTATACGCATTTATCTTTAAAAAAGCGCTTTTATCCTATTTATTTTATTATGATTTTATTTTTTTCAGGAGCGAGCGGCAATTTTTTGGCCGCTTCATTGCAACGGTGATCATTTCGGA
>JAAVYC010000134.1 GCA_022790905.1 Lachnospiraceae bacterium
AGCAAACAAATATTCCGAAAATATGTTCGATATTTTTGTTGACAAACAACTGTTCTGATGCTATGATAAACAAGAACAGAAGTTCGCAACAAATGTTTGTATTATGAAAAACTTGGAGGATATTTATGATGAAAAGGATTGTATTAAATAGAACAGAAAAGAAGCCATTTTATTTATCCATTCAAACAATCACTATTTTTTCAACACTCTTCCTTGTCTTTGGAAGTCTATTGATTAGTTGTTCTCTGAGCATGCTCAGTAAGGCAGACTCCCTGGAAAGTCACACATGCTATAAATATTATAAGAGTATCGAGATAGAGCAAGACGATACACTTTGGAACATTGCAGAGCGCTATTGCGGCGAACATTACCAGAATCGAAACGACTATATTGAAGAGATTGCACGTTTAAATCATATTGATAAGGATCAGATACATTCCGGACAATATTTGTTAGTGCCATATTTCTCGGAAAAAGATTTATAATAACTAGTTTACAAATGTGGATAAGAAACAGATTTAAAAATATGGAATACAGCAACTGATATGTCGATTTTCTTATTTGTTGAATTTTCGTCTTTTTTTGGTTATAATATTTAAGAAAAACAATTTATAAAATAATATATTGTTTTTATCATTAATTATTCTGAACGGAGAATGAACATGTTTCGATTTATTTATGTTATCGTTGCAAATGTATTTCGCGCACCATATATGATACCGAGAATGCGCCGTATGGCAAAACATCCTGAGAAATATTCTGAAGAGCAGCGTTACCAGTTAGCCAATCATATGATTCACCTTATGCAGCGCTCAGGACGAATTTCGACGATCTGTACCGGAAGTGAAAACTTGCCAGAAGAGGGCGGCTATATTATGTATCCTAATCATCAGGGAAAGTATGATGCTCTTGGCATCATCTCAGTTCACAGAAAACCTTGCACTCTAGTTATGGATCGCAATAAATCTAATTCTCTTTTAGTAAAAGAATTTATAGACTTATTAGACGGAAAGAGAATGGACATTAAAGACATACGCCAAGCCATGAAGATCATTTTAGAAGTCTCAAAAGAGGCTGCAGACGGGAAGCGCTTCATCCTGTTCCCAGAAGGCGGGTATGACCGCAATCAAAACCAGGTCGAAGATTTTAAGGCGGGCAGCTTTAAATCTGCCATGAAAGCAAAGGTTCCAATCGTTCCAGTTGCTTTGATTGATTCCTATAAAGTGTTTAATACCTTCGGATTTAAAAAAATTACTACGCAAGTGCATTTTCTTAAACCAATCTTTTATGAAGAGTATCAGGGAATGAAGACGCAAGAAATTGCATCTTTAGTAAAACAGAGAATTAAAGATGTCATAGAAGAGAAACTTCAACACTCTAAAAATAGAATGGTGATTTCATAAAAAATTCCCGTGTATCTATTTTGAAATGCTTTTAGATTTATACGCGGGAATCTCTCATATTTTCTTAAATACTTTTTTATTTTTCACGCAAACGCACGTATTTAGCAGCATTTCTGCGACGTTCATCTTCCAGTGCAGCGTAGTGCTTTTTCGTTGTGTTAACATCTTTATGTCCAAGGACATCCGCAACAAGATAGATATCTCCGGTTTCACGGTATAGGTTCGTGCCATATGTACTGCGAAGTTTATGAGGTGTGATGTTCTTTAAATTTGTCACCAATTTGGAGTATTTTTTTACCAGATTCTCCACAGAGCGCACAGAAATTCGTTTGTTCTGCAAAGACAAAAAAAGTGCATTCGCATGACCCTCTTCAGGTATCTTTTTTTCACGTTCTTCCATATAATCAAGAAGCGCCTCACTGACTTCATCTCCAAAATAGACGATCACTTCCTGACCACCCTTTCTGTGAATCTTAATGCCACGATTTTTAAAATCCACATCATTCAAATCCAGTCCGACACATTCAGAGACACGAATTCCCGTTCCCAGCAATAATGTTAAGATTGCAAGATCACGAATCTTAGTTCTCTCATGATACATCTGTTGGCGTTTTGTCAATTTTTCTCCTGATTCTACCTCATCCAAAAGAACCGCAACCTCATCCACATCGAGACGGACAATATTTTTATCGTGCAGCTTTGGAGTCTTTACAATGGCCGCCGGATTTTGTGTAATCAATTCATTGCGATAGTAGTAGTTGTAAAAACTTTTGAGAGACGAGAGTTTACGTTTTAAACTGCGCTCATCATTAGAATGTTCTATTCCATCCTTCACATAATACTTTAAATACATCAAGTACTCCTCGATATCCATTGGCGTCAATTCATCTAAAATCTGAAGTGGAAAATTGCGAATTTCCATTTTCTGATAATACGGGTTTGTCTCATGAATATATTCAAAAAAGATGCCTAGATCGTAGGCATAGGCAATTCTAGTTCTCGAAGAAGTAGTAGATTCCATTCCGATAAAAAATTGTCTGCAAAAGACCGGCAACTCTGCACAGAGTTCTCTCAAATGCAATTCATTTCGATTATTTACTTTTTCATGGTAAGCTTTTTCTTTCATAGTGATCGATTCTCCTTTGCTGGCCATCCACTGATATTCCCATTGGCAATTGCACGAAACATTCGATCTTTCGCCCCTGGATGATCGAGATTCATCTGACGAACCAGCTTTTTTGCATATTCTCTCTTTGTCGCTCCGTCTGCCGGACATGGATTTTTTGTGACCGGAAGATCATAACGATTTAAAAATCCAATTACATCCACCTCAGGAACATACATCATCGGACGTATCACGGTAAGTTCCATACGATCCAAAAAAGTGCGCGGTGAAAAAGAATGAAAACGACCCTCGAAGATGAGAGAGAGCAGCATTGTCTCTATCATGTCGTCCCTGTGATGAGCATAGGCAACTTTGTTGTATCCCAATTTTTTGACGGCCTCATTCAGAGCGCCCTTACGCATTTTTGCGCAGAGAGAGCAGGGGTTTTCCTCTTTCCTGACATGAAAAATAATGTCTGCGATATCTGTATCGACGATATGATAGGGAACTTCTAACTCCTCACACAATTGTTTTATTTTTGTCAGATCAAAGTTTTCAAATCCCAGATCCACTGTGACGGCGATGAGATCAAACTTTTTTGGATAAAAACGCTGTAGTCCCTTTAAAGCGTAGAGAAGTGTCAAACTATCTTTTCCGCCTGATATACCGACGGCAATTTTATCTCCATCGTCAATCATCCGATAATCATCGATCGCTTTTCTCGTATAACTCAATAATTGCTGTAATTTCATTTCTATGCCTCCCGAAAAGTCTAGTGACATTATACAATAAATCTTATATAATTGCTATGAAAAAGAATTATAGAAAGGAGAGACGCTTATTATGAAATTTTTAATCCAACGTGTCGAGAGCGCTTCAGTCACCGTCGAGGGAAGTGTGACTGGAGAAATCCAAAAAGGATTTTTAGTCTTCGTCGGTGTGACGAATGAAGATACAACAGAAATTGCAGATCGCATGGTGAAAAAAATGCTTGGACTGCGAATCTTTGAGGATGAAGAAGGAAAGACGAATCGTTCCCTTGCAGATGTCGAAGGGAGCCTGCTTATCGTATCACAATTCACCCTGTATGCGGATTGCAAAAAGGGAAACCGACCATCATTTATCAAGGCTGGAAATCCAGAACACGCAAAAAAACTTTATCAATATATTGTTGAACATACAAAAAAATCCGCTCATGTACAGACCGGAATTTTCGGTGCAGCTATGAAAATTTCTCTGATCAATGACGGACCTTTTACGGTAATCTTGGATTCTGAGGAACTATTTTAGAAAAATTTAGGGAAATCTTTTGATGAAAGAGTAAAAGCAGATTGCCCCAACTATTCGCAAAACCATAGTTTAACGAATAGTTG
>JAAVYC010000135.1 GCA_022790905.1 Lachnospiraceae bacterium
GGTATATTTTATGTCAAAAGGAAAAATTAGCGATAAACAGCGTCAAATTTTAGAATATATTAAAGATGAAATTTTACATAAAGGATATCCACCAGCTGTCAGAGAGATCTGTAAAGCAGTGAATCTAAAATCCACTTCTTCTGTTCACTCTCATCTAGAGACGTTGGAGAAGAACGGCTATATTAGAAGGGACCCGACAAAACCTCGTGCGATTGAGATCATTGATGAGAGTTTTAACTTATCAAGACGTGATCTGGTTCAAATTCCTATCTTAGGTCGGGTTGCGGCTGGACAGCCGGTATTAGCGGTAGAAAATATTGAGGATTACTTCCCACTTCCAACAGAACTGGTCCCAAATACAGAAGTTTTTATGTTAAATGTTTCAGGAGAAAGTATGATCAATGCCGGTATTATGGACGGAGATCGTATTTTAGTACAACAACAAAATACAGCAAATAATGGAGATATGGTAGTAGCTCTTGTAGAGGATTCTGCTACCGTAAAAACATTTTATAAAGAAGACGGTTATGTACGTTTACAACCGGAAAACGATACAATGGAACCGATTATTGTTCCAGATTGTGAGATTCTTGGAAAAGTCTTTGGCGTATTTCGGTTGATGAATTAGTTTGGCAACTCCAAATTGGAACCCGCTATTTAGAATGGGTTCCAATTGTTTTTGATCGTTTGATATTGCTGCTTCAAATCAGTATATTGACTCTCGAAAGATTTTTTGTATCGGGGTTTTCATTTTCCTGCGCCTCAATTTGCTTTTGCTTTTTTGCTGCGCGTTCCATCATTGCTTTGACTTTCTGGACTTCCGTCTCATCGCAAAATCCCTTCTTTACACCGTCTTCACACTCGGAAAGATCGCCCTCCAAAAGTATCATTACAGCTTGAATATCAGCGGAGGACATTGCCGTATCGATTTGTGCCGCACGTTTTCCTTCTGGAAAACCGACAGAAGCCCCATATGTCTCACTTTCCATCTTTCCGTTCTCATCGATATGGACTTTCATGCCCAGATAACCTTTTAAATGCTCTCTCCCATTTTTTTCCATCGCATCGGCATTGGAAAGCATTTCCTCTAATTTTTTTCGTTCCTCTTCATCACTCAAACATTTCCTGAGATAAGATTTTGATACAGTTGTAATTCCATTTCCAAAAGTCTCATAAGTGGCTGCGAGATAAGAGGTGAATTCTGATAGAGAGGCATAGGAATGTTCACCGCTACTCTTGTCGGTATCTGCAGGTTGTATGTCTTCCCATGTTTTATATTTTGCACCAATTTTCATCTGTTCGATGGTATGATCTACGGTGTCGATTTTTTCTGCCTGTAATTTTTGGGCATGTCTTTGCATGTCTTCTCTTCTTTTGGCCATGTGTTCCCGATGTTTCTTTTCTAAAGCCTTTTTTTTGAGTCTTTTAGCTATTAATTTTGCAGTGTTCGCTTTTCTGTCTTTTGCTGACGATTTTGCAGGGTTCATGTGATCGTAGAGAAATCCCATGTTTTGCACTTTAGGATGAGAATCGGAAGTAGAAAAATTGTTGTCTGATTTCGCACTTCCACGATATGGAATTTCGTCTGCACCCGCATATTTTTTATTTGTCTCTGCTAAAGAAAAGATTGTTCCGGTGAGATGAGAGGTGACATTTCGTCCGTCACTGTACTGAAGGGTGTATCCATTTTTTCCCTGCAGTTCTCTGTCCATCAAACCGTAAACTTTTGCTCGGTATTCCGGATCGGAGGCCAATTTCTGAAGATTCTTTTCATCGATATAGAGATAGAATTTTCCATCTTTTACGTCAGAGGGTTCGTGATCTATCAGGGTATATTCCGGAAAATATTCTGAAATCTGGGCTTTTAGCTCTTCGATACTCAATGTAGAGCCATCACTCTCCCCTGCAATCATTTCTCTGTAATAGGAGACTGCTTTCTCTCCATAAGATAGAAATCCCCGATTCATGTCCTCTAGGTAGTGAAATACTCTATTGGGATTCCAGACAGGCTTTTGTGGCGTCTTTTTTGTCTTTGCGGCATAGTTTGTGTTTGCTGTCTGATAAATATTTACAGAAGTGTTGTTCTGAACTGCATACATAACATGCTCCCTCCTTTTATTTACATATGTAATCCTTATTTTTATAGAAAAAGGTGTAATAAAACACCTTTTGTTTCCATCAGTGATAAGATAAGCAAAGTTTAAATCATGTACTTTAGAAAAAATTCCTCTATTTTAGAGCGCCAATTTTCTACTCCGAAATATTCTATGTGGTAGTCAGCTTTTAAATCAATCATTGCTATCATGCCATGCCCTCCGACGCCGGGAGTTTTTTGGATATTTCCAAAATTAATATAGATAAATTCCGATGCTATTTCTTTTTCCTGTAATAATTCCCTCAAAACAGTAGGATTTAAATGAATCTTCTTATCTGAAACCTGAACAGCTTCCCTCAGTTTTGGCGTGTCATAGATGAGAAGTCTTCCATATTCATCATGTAAAGATACGGAGTGATCTATTACATAACGAGGAAAAGACGTAGCAGATATGAAAACAGTGACAAAGAGCAACAATGTGATGACGACAATGGCCATCCGTTTTGAGCGATGTATCGTTTCTTTCCCCACAAAATTGAGATGTTCCATCCGATGCTTAATCAGCTGGAAGTTCTTTTTATACGAAAAAGCTGTCACATTCTCTCTTGGAATGTCCTGCAGGAAATATAACATTCTTAAGAGTAATGTTCCATAAGTATTCTTTGTCATATCGGTGTGATAGAGACATTTTTCATCGCAAAATAATTCCATATCTTCTCTCAATTTCTTTTCTGCTAAATAAGAAAACGGATTGATCCACCAATAGATTTTCAACAGAGAAAAGAAAAATAAAAATAGGATATGTCCATAGCGAATATGTACCATCTCATGGCATAAAATAGTCTGTATTTCCATACGGTTCCACTCGTCGATGATTTTGGAGGGCAATACCACATAGGGGTGAAAAATGCCGCCCGAAAAAGGACTCACATCTTCTTTAGTCTGATAGATTTTAATTTTAGACAGATAATGGTAGATGAGTTTATTTTCTCCACTTAAAGTTTTTATGATGTCTTCCTGAAGGTTTTTTTGAAATTCATTGTCCCATACCAAAAGATTTCGAATCCGTCTGTGAAATCTTCTACTGCGAATTAAAGAAATCAAAAATAAAATTCCGGCAACAGAAAAATAAAGGTATCCGTGAAATGGACGGATGGTCTGATAGAGCCAATTATTGAGATGAATCCAATGTCTAGTAAAATATAGTTTACTGTAACCCATAAGACACAGAGGAAACAAAAATAAGAAACTGTACAAATTCCATCCGATACTTTTTTTGCGATTGAAAAAATGAAAAGAAGCGATTAAAAGCAAAACGAATATTCCGGGAATTAAACTTTTTATGCATTTTATCAGTCCAAATACTGCCGCAAATTTTAGCATACGATCACTTCTCTTCCTTCAACTGCTCTACCATCGCTTCTAATTCTCTCAACTGCTCCTGACTGATTTCCGATGAGGTTAAGAAATTAGCGATTGCCAGCACAGTATTACCGCCGAAAAAGTTTTTGATAAAACGTTCTCTCTTAGAAGCGAGACATTCCTCCCTGTCCTTGACGGCGAAATAGTGGTAAATTCTCGCATCGTTTTGATCAATCGTATAATCTAAAATTCCTTTGGAGACCAGTCGATTCATCATCACTCGAATGGTTTTTTGGCTGACATCCTTGATACCTTTCAAAGCTTGGATCACCTCGGATGCTGTCATGGAACGGTTCGCTTTCCAGATGACCTCCATAATCACCCATTCATTTTCGCTTGGTGTCGTTTCTCTCATATGAATCCTCCTACTGTTCCAATGGTTTTTCGATGTGTGGAACCAAAATTCTTTTTATGATACCTAATCATTATATCGGATTATGTTTGTAAATGATAAACCCCAATAAGAGAATTCTGCTTTGGAAATTCTCTTATTGGGATTTGTAGAAATCATCAAATAGAACTATTGATCAATCTTTTGGGGTGAGCTCAACACTCATAGTCGTTTGCACGTCGCCAATTTTCATGGTCATCATCAGGACTCTAGATCCATCTGCTTTTACAATAATCTCCTGCTTTGTCATTTCTTCCTCTTCTTCACTAGGATTTCCCTGTTGGGCCATCTCGAATCCGTTTTCACCAAGTTCTAATAATCCTGCAATCTCAAATGCGGCGTAGGTAAGCGCTTCGTCTAGTGTAGAGATTTGATCTGGATAGGAAGCTAGATACTTTTCAGCGAGCGCCATTAATTTTTTTCTGCCCTCATCATCTAACAATAAGCTTCCGCCGCGATTTTCATAGCCGTTTGCCGTCATGTATTGGATTCCAGTTTCTTCGTCCGTGTGAATGGAAAATCCGTTTAATGTCGTTTCTTCGATAGAGTCTTTTTGTAAAGCTTTTTTCAAAGCTGTCTCTAGCTCGTCTGTCACCTGTACAAAACGGTAAAATCCATTGCCATAATCGTTGATAAGCAATCGGTTTCCGCTAGCTTTATCAGTCTGAATTTTCAGATCTTCCTCGGAGCGTATCACGACACTGGTGTGGCTGTTTTTGTCACTGACTGTGATAGATCCCTGTTCGGGATCCCTGGTAATCAAATAGTTTGTTGTTTCTGTATCTGAAAAACCATCACCGGAAAAATCTGAGAAATCGGATTCCTCATCAATTTGTTCTTTGACTCGTTCGCAGTAAGAATCTCTAGAAACGGCACGGATGATCGCCCAGCGATCTCTTGGGGAGAACATCGTAATCGCATTCATGAGTTGTCCAATATTGTCTCTGTTGACCATCAGACAGCCCCCGCTATCTGGAAGAGAAATGATTAGAACATTTGCACCGGGAGAACAGTCGCCAATAGAGATGGTATTGTGTTCATAATCACATTGAAAGACCGCTCCATTATACTCAATGATACCATTTTCATCTGCAAGTGCTCCATATGGCGCAGACATACCGTTTTGCTTTCTATTAAAGATTCCAAGTTTTTCCTTCGAATCCTTTGAGTGATCTACTTCATGTTCTTTTAATTGATCTATAAAACTTGAAGAGTTCTTATCATTGCTGTTGTCCACTTGATTTTTCGTAGAAAATCGTTCCGTGAAAACATTTCCCCTTGTGAGCGCAGTAATTGCCATAGTATGTTCCTCCTTCTATTTGCCTGGTATGAAATGTTATTTGCCCGATTTGATGAAATGATCAATATTCTTCAAAAAGGCGTGCAATCTGTTCTTTTGTGACAGAGCTGTCTGATTTTATAACCTCTGTTTCCCTTTCTGGTGTGACTTTTTTTGCCTTTTCTTTTGCTTTTTTGACTTTCTCTCGAAGCTGTTCTTTTGCTGCATCAATTTCTGCATCGACCTTTTTTAAGAGACGGTTCCATTCCTTTACAGATATTTCGGCCGCTCCAATTCGATATTTCGGTCCGCCATTTTTGATACGGTCTTCCACAAAATTATAAAATTTTTGCATTGCCTCTTCGATGGTTAGATCTTCATAGCCTTCTTCCTGTTCTTCCTCTAAAAGGGGGTCTCCCATAAGACGCCTTTGTTCTTCTATTGGATCTATCACATGAAAGGAAGGATTTTCACCCATAAAAGCGCGCTTTGCCAATTCCCAGGATTCTAATGCCATCTGTTCAATCGGATCTTCTGTATCAGAGCTCAACTTCAAGGGATCCACTTCATAGCCGATGACTTCCCCGTTGTCCATTTTTTTCTCAATGTAAACCTTGTGTTCACTTGCCTCTACCTGCGCTTTTAAGACATAACCATCCTCCATATATACTTTTACATGGTCGCTCTGTGCATAGCGGATATTTCTTGCAGAACACTCGATCACAGCGCTGAGTTTGATACGTCCAGATTCGTGGAGCAGCATAGAAGTATGGATACTGCTGGTATGCGAAGAACTGCTCGCTGCAATGATATCATCTGTCTCCTGTGTTTCATTCGTTGTATGATCCCCTTTAAAGACACTACTTTCTGCTAAATTATCTGAAAATGACATTCCCGACTGTGCTTCATCCTGGAGATTTTTTTTCTTTTGCCCCTGTAATTTTTCATAGAAAGTTTTTCCTGTAATTCCGTTTACTGTCATCTTTTCCCTCCACTTCTACTTTTTTGCGTTCTAATATTTTTTTTACTGCTTCACGTCCTCTCTTTAAGTTCGTTTTAACTGTATTTTCCGGTAATCCCAATGTTCTCGCAATCTCTTTAATAGAATAGTCTTCATAGTAAAACAGATAGAGAGTCTGTCTATAGCGCTCCTTTAATTCCAAGACTGCCCAAAGAGTCTCATCTTGTTCTAAATAGGGTACTTTAAAGTAAGGTTTTTCCGATTCAGATATTTCATCAATTCCAACCGTACTGTTATTCCATTTACTTTTTAGAAAATCTTTGCAAAGATTCACGGTTGCGCGTATAATCCACGCTTTTTCGTGTTCTGCATTTTCAAATTTTGGACGATATCGCAGGAGTTTGAGAAATACTTCCTGCAAAATATCTTCGGCGTCTGCACGAGACTTTGTCTCGGTAAATGCAACGCGAAGGACAAGGGAATGATATTCTTTAAAATAATATTCGAACTGTTCTTTTTCCATAGATATCTACGCCTCACCCCCATCTGACAGTAATACGATTGAAACTTACAAAAAGTTTCAAAAAAAGCATCAAAATCGAAAAAATCGTTCCTTCGATCTTGATGCTCTCCATAGCCTCTATTATTTCATATCGGCATAAATCTATAAAATTTATAGATCCTTAATATCAATTTGTTTTCCATCGGTCCACATTCGCTCTAAATCATAAAAAAGACGGTCCTCTTTTGAAAAAATGTGTACAATAATATCATTGTAATCCATTAAAATCCAAGTGGAACTTTGATTTCCCTCCACCTGCTTTGTCTGATAGCCCGCCTTGTAGAGCTCTTCATCTACGGCATCGCGCATTGCCAAAAGCTGGTTGGCGTTGGTACCATTTGCAATGATGAAGAAATCTGCAATTGTAGAAATCTCACGGATATCGATTACGCGTACATCTTCGGCTTTTTTATCGCTCAAAGCTGCTACGGCAATTTTTGTCATCTCTTTTGACTGGCTCATCTTTCCACCTCCCCCTCTGCGACATAATAGTCATAGGTTTTTTTTGTCATAGAATCTATTTTTTTATTGCTGTGTTCCAAATATTTTAAGGTATCGTATAAAATCTTTTCTAGTGCTCGATCTAGATCCTCAAAGGCAATTCTACGGACCTCTTCTAAGTTCGGCTGTCGATCTCTGTTCGGTTCGATATAATCTGCAATAAAAAGGATTTTATCTAATATATTCATATCGGGCTCGCCCGTTGTGTGCACAGAAATTGCATGGAGAACTTCCTCGTCTGTCACACCGTATTGCTCTCTGGCAAGATAAGCGCCTAGTTTGGCATGTAAAAGGGATGGATTTTTCTTTTCTACATCACTGATAGGGATTCCATAATTTTTGCAGCGTTCCAATTTTTCGATATCGGGAATTGCCTTCGCACAGTCGTGTAAAAGTCCTGCCAATTGAGCCTGATTTAGGGAAATCCCATGACACATAGCAAGACTTGCCGCTGTATACATGACCCCCTTTGTATGTTCAAAACGTCTTTCCCCAAGTGCTTTTTTTAACTGTTTTTGTATCTCTAAAAAAATCTGATTCATGGTTACTCCTATTTGATCCACTTAGCGATAGAGCTGGTGGTCTGTGATATAGTCTTCTACCGCCTTTGGCACTTTTCCTGTAATACTCTTTTGAGACTTTAAATCTCTTCTCAATTGTGTAGATGAAATATCTGTCGGTGGAATTTTCAGTAGAGAAAAGTCTCCATGATATGTTTCAGAGAGTTCTTTTGCAAGCTTTTTTACTTCCATATTTCCCAATTCGCCTCGCATCGCTGCTAAAATATGACATTTTTGAGCTATTATTTGTGCTCGACGCCATTTGGGGAATTCTTCTAGGGAGTCTGCTCCCATCAAAAAGTAAAATTCTGTGTCGGGATGGCGTTCTTTCAACTCGGTAACTGTGAGATAAGAAAAACTTAAACCGCCTTTTTGAATCTCCATATCGCTGAGTGTGCAATAAGGGTATGGAGCGATCGCGAGTCTTACCATCTCAAGCCGCATACTGGCATCGATCATTTCACTGCTATCCTTATGTGGAGGACAGTTGTTGGGTATAAACAGGATTTCGTCTAGTTCATACTCTTTTTTTGCACATGCTGCAATCTCTAAATGTCCGTTGTGAATTGGATTAAAAGAACCACCCATAATACCTGTTTTTTTCATGTGAACCTCTCAATATCAAATCATTTATTTCCGCGAGAATGAGCCAAGCGGCCATATTTGTACGGATATTTGGCAAATGCCGCAAGGGTAACCTTTGGTCGTATCCCCCCGCAGTTAACTGCGCATAACAAATTTCATGCCCTTCCAGCTTCCTACTGGGTATTTGATTTGGGCAATGTGATTTTGGGGTCTTTCTTGGCAGGCCGATACAATACAATTTTTTTTCCAATAACTTGGACGACTTCGGCATGCGTTCGTTCTCCTAAGACATCTGCAATGGAATTTGGATCGTCGAGACAATTTTTTAGAACAGAGATTTTTATCAACTCTCTCTTTTCTAATGCCTCGTCCATTGCTTTTGTCATTTCTGGCGTGAGACTCACTTTTCCCACCTGAAAAATTGGCTGAATACTGTTTGCAAGCCCCTTTAAGTAAGCTCTCTGTTTGCTATTCATTGTTTTCCCCTTTATCTATAATAATCAAATTCGAGTCCGTACATACGCACGGTATCGCCTTCTTCAATTCCTAATTTTTCCAATTCATCAATGATTCCGCGTTGTTTTAAAAATTTTTGGAAAAAGAGAAATCCCTTTTCGGAGTCGATGTTCGTGTAGCCCAGCATCTTTTCAATACTTGGCCCCTCTACCACATAAACGTTTTCTTTTTCGTCAAATTCCACAGTATACGGCTCTTCTGGTATCTGGAATTCTTCAGGGAAAAATTCCTGCTCAAATACAATGGGTTCTTCTGAGAACTCTAAAAGCAATTTTTTCACTGCGAATAAAAGTTCCCGCACACCCTTTCCGCTGACAGCAGAAATCGGATAGACGGGGATTCCCTCTGGTTCAAAAGTTTTCTTTAACGTTTGAATGATTTCGTTTTCCCCTTCATAAATGGCATCTATCTTATTTGCGGCAATAATCTGTGGCTTTTCTAAAAGTGTTGGATTATAGGCTTTTAATTCGTGATTGATGGCAAGGATATCGGTAACGGGATCCCTACCCTCTAAAGAGGCGGCATCCACCATGTGTATCATAATCTTGGTCCTCTCAATATGACGCAAAAATTCATGGCCGAGCCCAATTCCCTCAGAGGCTCCTTCAATCAACCCAGGAATATCTGCAATGACAAATCCTCCCTCTTCCATATCTACGACTCCGAGATTTGGGTTTAAGGTAGTAAAGTGATAGTTGGCTATTTTAGGCTGCGCATTGGTAACACGGGCTAAAAATGTAGATTTTCCGACATTTGGAAAACCGACTAGACCTACATCTGCAATGACTTTTAATTCCAGTTTTACCTCTAACTCGATGCCATCTTGTCCAGGCTTTGCGTATTTTGGTGCTTGCATGGTGGAAGTGGCGTAATGTTGATTGCCAAGTCCTCCATTTCCACCCCGCAGGACGATCTGGCATTCGTTTTTGCCGGACATATCTGCAATGACTTTATCTGTCTGTGCATCTCGAACGATTGTTCCTTCTGGAACCTTTAAGATTAGATCTTCTCCCTTTTTTCCATGACAATTACGCTTTTTGCCCTCTTCTCCGTTCTCAGCGGAAAATTTTCTGCGGTGACGGTAATCACTCAGCGTATTAATCCCTTTATCTACGAGAAAAATGATATCGCCGCCCTTTCCACCATCTCCGCCGTCTGGGCCGCCGTTTGGTACATATTTCTCGCGTCTGAAAGAGACGTGTCCATCGCCGCCTTTTCCGGATTTTATGATAATTTTTGCGCGATCTGCAAACATAATTTTTTTACCTCTTATTTTAAAATAGACCCGGCTTTTGAAAGTCGGGTCTAATAGTATCCATTTTTACTTGCTCTCAACTGGATATACGGAAGCCTGTTTTTTATCTCTTCCTTTTCTCTCAAATCTCAGAATTCCATCTGCCAAAGCGAATAAGGTGTCATCTCCACCTCTCCCTACATTTGTGCCCGGATGAATTCTTGTTCCACGCTGTCTATAGAGAATATTGCCAGCCTTTACGAACTGACCGTCTGCTCTCTTTGCTCCTAATCTCTTTGATTCGGAATCTCTGCCATTCTTTGTAGAACCCATTCCCTTTTTATGAGCAAAAAACTGAAGGTTCATTGTCAACATAGCATTACACCTCCTTGAAATCTAACCTAATAAATGAATCGCCGTATTGATTCATAATTCCCTGCAATCCGAGGATCATCGACTGCAACAGTAAGTAACTGTCATGTTTAGAAACGGATTTCAGACGAAACGTGATCTCGCCGCTCTCCTCCTGTGTATCCACAGAAAATTCTTCTTCTGTGAAACATCCAATCGAATTGATCGTGTTAATCACCAAAGTCGATATGCCTGCACATACGACATCTTCTCCCTCATTTGCATATCCTGCATGTCCAATACAGTCAAATCCAATATATCGATTGTCCTGATTTTTATAAATCGTAATTTTTGTCATGACTGTGACTAAGCATTGATTTTTTCAATCTTTACTTTTGTATAAGCCTGTCTGTGGCCATTTTTCTTATGATAGCCAGTTTTTCTCTTA